>JAYTAT010000835.1:0-7256 GCA_043737315.1 Archangium sp. | reverse complement strand
TCCGGCCCTCTTCGGGCATCGCGCACACGTCGCCTTCTTCCTCGTCTTCTTCGTGAGAGGGCAGCTCGAGCGAACACGCCCAATCCGAGGCGTTGACGTCGACCGCCCGCACCTGGGCGCCGTGCCGCCGCGCATCGTCGACCAGCGTGTGCGGCGCGTAGAAGCCCATCGGCTGCGCGTCGAGCAACGCGGCGCAGAAGGCGGCCGGGTAGTAGCGCTTGAGCCACGACGACGCGTAGGCGATCAACGCGAACGACGCAGAGTGGCTCTCGGGAAACCCGTAGTGCGAGAAGCCCTTGAAGCTGTCGAAGCAGCGGGTGGCGAAGTCGAGCGAATAACCCCGACTCACCGAGCCCGAGATGAAGCGTTCGCGAAAGGGGGGCAGCAGCTCGTCTGCCCGTTTGTTCGTCAGCGCACGGCGCAGCCGGTCTGACTCGCCGGCGGTGAAGCCCGCGGCCACCATGGCCAGCTTCATCGCCTGCTCCTGAAAGAGCGGCACCCCCAGGGTGCGCGCGAGAATGTCGCGTACCTCCACCGAGGGATAGGTGACCTCTTCCTCGCCGTTTCTGCGGCGCAGAAAGGGGTGCACCATCTCGCCGACGATGGGCCCGGGGCGAATGATCGCGATCTCGATCACCAGGTCGTAGAAGCAGCGCGGCTTGAGGCGCGGCAGCATGTTCATCTGCGCCCGGCTCTCGACCTGGAAGGTGCCGATGGAATCGCCTTCGCAGAGCATGTCGTAGACCGCTTTGTCCTCTGCCGGAATGGTGGCCATCGACCACACCCGGCCGGTGGTCTCTTCGATGAGCTTGAGGCACCGCGAGATCACGGTGAGCATGCCCAACGCGAGCAGGTCGACCTTCAAGATGTTGAGCGCCGAGAGATCGTCTTTTTCCCACTGCACCACCGTGCGCTGCTCCATCGAGCCGTTCTCCACCGGCACCAGCGAGGTGAGATCGCCCTGGGTGATCACGAAGCCGCCCACGTGAATCGAGAGGTGCCGGGGCATGCCGATGAGCTGCCGCGCCAGGGCCACCGTCTGCTGCACCGCGAGGTCGGCCGCCGACAGACCCGCCTGGTGCAGCTGAGTTGCGCCCACGTCTTCCCCGAAGTCGACCGCCTTGGCCAGGCGGTCGACCTGATCGAGCGACAGGCCCAGCGCCTTGCCCACCTCGCGCGCCGCCATGCGCCCGCGAAAACAGATGTGCTCGCACACCATCGCCGCGCGCTGCCGGCCGTGTTTCTCGTAGACGTACTGGATCACCTCTTCGCGGCGCGCGTGCTCGAAGTCGACGTCGATGTCGGGTGGCTCGCGGCGCTCCATCGAGAGGAACCGTTCGAACAGCAGCCCCATGCGCACCGGGTCGATGGAGGTGATGCCCAGCGCGAAACACACCGCCGAGTTGGCCGCGCTCCCCCGCCCCTGGCACAAAATGCCTCGCTCCCGCGCGAAACGAACGATGTCCCACAAGGACAGGAAGTAGCCCGGGTAGTCGAGCGCCTCGATGAGCTGGAACTCTTTGGCGATCTGCCGGCGCACGTCGTCGGGCACGCCCGCGGGGTAGCGCCCGCGCAGCCCTTCTTCGGTCAGCTGCACCAGGTACTTCATCGGCGTCAGCCCCGCAGGCAGTGCCTCTTCGCTGAACTGGTAGCGCAGCTGATCGAGCGAGAACTGGCAGGCGTCGGCGACCTCCAACGTGCGCCCGACCAGCTCGGGCATGTCGGAGAAGAGCGCCAACATCTCGGCCGGCGACTTGAGGGTGCGCTCGGCGTTGGGGAACAGCAGCGTGCCCGCCTTGCCCACCGTGGTGCCGCAGCGAATGGCGGTGAGCACGTCTTGCAGCGGCTGCCGCTGCCGGGTGTGCGTGTGCACCTCGTTGTGAGCGAGCAGCGACACCTCGAGCGTGGTGGCCCAGCGGCCCGCTCGCTCGAGCTTCGCCTCGTCGTCGGCGTCGAGGTGGCGGGAGGCGCCTACGTAGAACCGCCCGGGGAACGCCTCGGCCAGGGCGGGGAGCTGCGGCCACTCGCCTTCGGGCGGCCGCGCGAGCACGCCTATCAACCCGGCCGACTTCTCCGCCACCCGCTGCCAGTCGAGGCCCGCTTCACCTTTGGGGTGCGCGAGCCGACTCTCCGAGATGAGCGAGCTCAGGTGCGCGTAGCCAGCCGGGTTCTCGGCGTAGAGCACCACGCCGGGGCCGGGCAACCCATTCCACGTCAGCGTCATGGACGAGGCGATGAGCAGCTTGAGCCCCCGCTCCTTCGCCTCGAGGTGCGCCTTGACCAGCCCGTAGAGCCCGTCGTCGTCGCAGATGGCGAGCGCGGAGAGGCCGAGCTCGGCGGCACGGCACACGAGCTCCTCGGGGTGCGAGGCACCCTTGAGGAAGCTGTAGTTCGATCGGGCGAAGAGCTCGGCGTACATGGGTCAGTCGAAGACCCCCTGCGCGTAGAAAGCGCCGTCGGTGCCGTCGCGGAACACCCAGAGCTGCCCCACGCCCTCGAGCTGCAGCCGGTAGTAGTCGCGCGAGAAGGGGTCAGGGCTCCACCAGGAACCCACCAGCCGCTCGGGGCCGGTGAGCGCCTCTACCTTGCGGCGGCGGCCCGCGAGGGTGACCGTGACGATCGCCCCCTCGGCGGAGAGCTCGGCGTTGAGGCGCGAGGGTTCTTTGAAGAGCCGCGGTGGGCGGGTTTCCTGCGTGGGGAGCGAGATGGTGCCGTGTTGTTCTTTCTTGGCCTTTCGTTTCGGCCACACGCTTTCTTTCTTCACGCAGATGGTTGAAGGCGTTGGCCCCTCACCCCGATCCTCTCCCCGGGGGGAAGAGGAAGAGAGAGGCGCGACGTGAGTCCACGCGTCTTCGGGGCGATGCGTGGCCAGAGGGGCCGCCGAGAACAACGCCTCTTCCCCCAGCGCCGACTGCAACCGCGACATCACCACCTCGAGCTCGACCTCCCCTTCAGGCGCATCGCCCAGCACCAGCTGCCGGCCGTGATCTTCGCTCGCTTCATCCACCCTCAACGACAAGGTGGTGATGGGCTGATGAACCGTCAGGTCCGTCAGCCGATGGCGAATCAGTTCCACCAGCAGCCGGCTCTCTGCAGAAGGGCGGGCGAGCACGAGCGGGACCGTCAGCGGAGTTCCCCCCTCCAACCCGACTGACGCGGTCAACCGCACGGCCGCCCGCTGCCTCCCCTGCAATCGACCGCACAGCCGATCGACCAACATCTTCAAGGCGAACAACACCGGCTCGAGCGCTTCGGCCGGCCAGTCGAGCTGCACCTGTTCTTCCAGCACCTCGGGCAGCTCATCGGGAAGGAAGTGCGAGTCGTCTTCACCTCGCGACAACCGCGCCGCCTGAAGCCCGATGGTCCCGAAGCGGCCCACCAGGGCGCCCGAAGGCAACCCCGCAAGCTCGCCGAGCGTCGAGAGCCCCAACGAACGAAAAGGCCCCGCCGCGCCTTCACCCAACCAGCCTTCTTCCAGCGCGAGCAGGGGCAGCTTCGCCACCTGCGCCCCTCCGCGCGGCGGCACCACGTTCACGGTGTCCATCGTCCACCGGCCCAGGGCCTGGGTGGAGAACCGCTCGGAGCCCACCACGCATCGCCCGCGCAACCCCAGCGTGCGGCAGGCGCCCAGCACCCGCTCGGCCCAGCGCGCTTCGCTGCCGCTCAACGTCGCGGCCGAAGCATCGAGCCACAACCCCTCGGGGCTATCGCGCTGAAACCCCGGCGAGAGCGGCAGCAGCGTCTCACCCAGCGTGGCGAGGGCTTTGGCTTCCAGCTCGGGCTCGAAGCGCAGGCGCACCAGGGAAGGCTCGAGCGCCATGGCGGAGGCCACGGTCATGCCCGGGCGAACCCCCCGTTTCAGCGCCGCGCCGGAAGCGAAACGTACGCGTTGGCTGCCTTTCTCATCGGCGTGCAACACCAGCGGGCGCCCGGCGAGCGACGGCTGCTCGAGCACGCGCCGCTGCACCGGGAAACGGGGAAGGTGGAGGTAGCCCAGTCGCATGGGTCAGCTCCTCTTGAGGGGCAGCGTGAGGGGGCTGTCTCGCCCCGGTCTTCCCCACGTCATGGGGTAGCCGTCGCGCATCACGTTCTTCTTCGGGCGTTGCAGGGAGTCGACCGGCAGCACGGTGTGCACGTCGGGCGCGGGCCAGGGGCGTTCGAGCCAGCGGCCTCGCAGGGGGCGGCCCCGGAGGATGGTTCTGCGACCGTGCGGGGCGGCGATCTCGAAGTTGGGTGCCACGCTGGGCCCCTCGCCCCAACCCTCGCCCCGCTCAGCAGGGAGAGGGCGTTCGGTTCGCACCACGTGCAGAGAGCGCACCCCGCCCTTCGAGACCGACTGGGTCTGCAGCATCAACCGCACGAAGCCCTGCCCCTGCGCGGTCACCGAAGTCACCAGCACCAGCAACGCGCCCCCCGTGCGCGCGGCATCGAGCAGCTTCTTCGCGTCGGTCATCGTCAGCTGCACCCCGGTGTGCGTGACGTCGAGCACCACGCAGGTGAACGCCCCGCTGCGCAGCAGCTGCATCGCCGTCCACACCAGCTGGGTCGCTTTGGGACGGGCGATCAACAGCTTCTCGAGGTTGACCCCCATCGCAGCAGCCGCGGGTGGGTACAGCTCAGAGGGGCCATCGACCCAGGCCGACAGCCGCTTCTCTCGCCCCGCCGCGGCCACCAGGCTCAAGGCCACGGTGGTGCGGCCCGAGGCCTCTTCACCACACAACTCGACCCCCGTGCCGAGCCTGAAGGCGCCGAAGTCATCGAGCTCGGTGACCCCGGTGCGCAGGGCCATCACCAGCTCGCGCGGCTGCGCCTCGAGCTTGCGAATCTTTTCTCTGAGCTGCTCCACCACGGCTGTCGTCATGAGTGCCTCCGCACTGGATCCATCACTGAACGTGCGTGTAGTATCAAGCGACACTGACAAGTGCGGGAAACCCCCGGTAAATCGGCCTCAGCGCGATCGGGGAGGGCCGAACCGCCAGGCCTCCGCGAGGCCGTCAGGAGAGTCGGAATGACTGCTCCTCGATCATTTCCGGAAGACCCTGCAGGCCCTCACCAAGCCCACCGAAGACCACGCGAAACCTTATTTCTGCGGCTGCCGCACGCATTCAAAGGAGGACCTGCTTCGTTTCTCAACAGCATCGCCGGGCGACACCATTACGATGGCGGCCATGGGTGACACCCTGTCGGGCGAGACACTCATCAGCGAAGCCACGAAGTCGCAGGCGCTGACGGTGACAGGCGGCGTGGCGCGCAACACGGTGCTCCCCCGCGTGGAGTGGGAGGGCACCTCTCCCAAAGTGAACCCTTCGCAGCGACACCGCTTCGAAGAGCTTGGGCTGTTGGGTGAAGGCGGCATGGGCGAGGTGGTGCTCGCGCAGGATCACGACATCGAGCGTCAGGTCGCGCTCAAGCGGTTGCCCGAGAACTGCGACGTGGGCCGCGTGGTGCGCTTCGTGGAAGAAATCCGCACGGTCGGCCGGCTGGAGCACCCGAACATCGTGCCGGTGCACGACGTGGGGATCGACGCCGCGGGCCGGTACTACTTCGTGATGAAGCACCTGCACGGCGAGACGCTCGAGTCGATCATCGGGCGGCTGCGAGACGGTGATGCGGCGGTGCACGCGCGGTTCACCATGCCGGTGCGCGTGCAGCTGATGATGAGCGTGATGAACGCGCTGACCTATGCGCACAAGCAGGGCTTCATTCACCGTGACTTGAAGCCCGCCAACATCATGGTGGGGCCGTACGGTGAAGTGACCGTGATGGACTGGGGGCTGGCCAAGCGCATCCGTTCGCCCGAGCGCATCACCGGCGAGGTGATGAGCGGGCCGCGCGATCGCACGCCGCTGCAGACGCAGCTGGGCTCGATCATGGGCACCCCGCTCTACATGTCGCCCGAGCAGGCCCGCGGCGAGAACGACACCCTCGATGAACGCAGTGACATCTACGCGCTCTGCGTGGTGTTCCACGAGCTGCTGCACCTCGATCACTACCTGCAGGGCCGCCCAGACCTTCAGTCGGTGCTGGACGGCGTGAAGAAGGTGACGCCGGTGCTGCACGTCGCGACGCTCAAGGGCCGCAGGTACCAGGTGCCCGCAGAGCTCGACTGGTTCCTGGAGCGCGGCTTTCACAAAGATTCCACCGAGCGGTATGCGTCGGTGGCGGACATGGCCGAGGAGCTGCAACGAATCATTCGCGGTGAATGCCGGGTGCAGTGTCAGCGCACGTTCATCAAACGCATGCTGGGCGAAGCGTCGCGTTTCACCGATGAGCGGCCCGCGGTGATCATCATCGGCGCAGCGGCGTTGGGCTCATTGTTCCTGGCCGCGATCGTCAAATCGCTGCTGGTGTTCATGTAGAGCAACAGCATGCCGCTCGAGACGAGGGTCTTGCCGGCTTCGCTCTGAGGGTCAGGGCTACCGCCTGGAGCGCCTCGATGCCGCCGAGCCACTCATACAGCGCGGGCGTGCTCTGCATCAGCCGCCCGCGTAGTCGACGAGTGCCTTCATCCCTTCGACCGAGCCAGAGTGCGACGGAACCATCGCCTTCACCTCGGCCGCTTCGGGGGCGAGCAACTTGCCCAGCCGCTTGATCGACTCCACGTTCGCAGCGCCATCATCAGAGAACAACCACGGCGCCTTCCGCACGCTGCCATCGGTGTTGAAGGTGAACGAATCGCCCACGTACAGCACGCCCGCCGCGAGGAACGCCGCGCTCCCCGCCGTGTGACCGGGAATGACGAACGCGCGCACCTTGAGCGTGCCCACTTCGACCGCCTCGCCGTCCTTCAACGCGCGTGCACCCGTGAGCGCAAACTGCGTCTGCGCGCCCATCATGCCGGGCAACGGCCCTTTCGAGGCGATCTTGCCTTCGATGAGCGGCTGCTCGCCGTCACCGATGAACACCTGCGCACCGGGGAACTGCTTGCACCCACCCGTGTGATCCGGATGACCGTGCGTGAGGAAGATCGCCTTCACCGCCTCGACTCCCAGCCCACGCCGGGTCAGCTCAGCCTTGATCGCGGTCGCCTCAGGCTCGTCAGCACAGTCGATCAGCGCGAGCTCTCTCTCGCCGATCGGCACCAGGTAGGCCGAGGTGTAGCCATGATTCACCCGCTTCGCGCCGCCGGGGAGTTCCTGGCCATCGGGCATCTCCTTGAGCCCCGAAAAGACCGAGCCCATCATGACCCCGAAGGCCATCACCACCAGCGCGAGAAACCCACCGATCGCGAGCAAAACCTTTTTCATGCGACGCTC
>JAYTAT010000834.1:0-1020 GCA_043737315.1 Archangium sp. | reverse complement strand
TCTGCAGCAGATCCTGAAAGCGGCGGTGAAACGCAGCCGACAACAGCGCGTCTGCATCACCTTCGGCGGCGACCTCGAAAACGGGGTCGACTCCGGCTTCGACTGGGTACTCACGAAGCAGGTCGGCGCAGAGCCCGTGAATCGTGCCGATGCGCGCGACCTCGAGTTCCTCGAGCGCCGTGGTGAGCAGGTCGCGCTCGAGCTCGCAGGTCACTTCTTCCCGAGCGCGTTCGAGCCGGGTGCGAAGCCGCAGCTTCATCTCGCCCGCTGCCTTCTCGGTGAAGGTGACCGAGATGATCTCGCTGAGCCGCGCGCGGCCCTTTCGCACCATCATCACGATGCGCTCGACCAGCACGGTCGTCTTGCCGGTGCCGGCCGCCGCTTCGACCACGAAGGTCGTGTCGAGCTCGTCGAGCAGCTGCGTGCGCGTAATTTGATCGCCCGGAACCTTCACGGCATGCCTCGCAACGTTCGCAGGTCTTTCAACTCGGCCCGAATGCCCTTGCGCGTGCGCACGAGGCGGCGTTCTTCGTCGGGGCCGCAGAGCGCGCGGTAGTTGCAGTACTTGCACTCGCCTTCTTCAGGCGCGGCCGGAAAGAAGCCCGTCTCGAGCGCGCTGCGCAGGGTGCGAGCCACCAGCCCGAACGCTTCGCGGCTCACCGCGTTGAGTTCAGTGGGCACCGAGAGGAAGCCGCCCATCTGCGTCGTGTAGAACAGCCGGCCACCCGTCACCGTCGCGCCGGGAAAAATCTTCTCGAGCACCAGCGCGTAGAGCACCGGCTGCAGATGCCGCCCGCCGCCGATGATGTTCCCCGGCTCGCCTCGCGCACGCCCCGTCTTGTAGTCGGTCGCACGCAAGGCCCCACTGGCGCTCTTCTCGACGAGATCGATCGACCCGCGCACCTGCAGGCCCTCAGTCAGGGTGACCGAAAGAGGTGAGCTGGCGGGATCCTGCTGATCGACATCGCGCCCCGGCAGGCCGAACGAGAGCTCGAAGTGAGCTGGCTTCCACTCGGTGTC
>JAYTAT010000833.1:0-1021 GCA_043737315.1 Archangium sp. | reverse complement strand
TCGTGGTCACGGCCGTGCGTGTGCTGCGCGCCGGTGCACCCTTCGATGAACTGACCTCGGTCTTCTTCGGAGAGGCCACGCGCTTCGAGGCCTTCGTCTCGAACGTGGGCGGCGCCACCGCGCCCAACGTGCGCGTCGCTTTCTTCATGTCGGACAACGAGTCACTCAACGCGGTCACCGACCCCCTGGTGGGCACGTTGCCGAACCTCTCCTTCGCACCCGGCGAGTCTCGCTGGGTGGCCCTGCCGAGCGCCGTCGTGCCCAGCACCAGCACCACCGGGCAGCCGTTGGGCGTTCAACCCTATTTCTTTTTTGGAGCAGCCACGGGCATCGGGCTGGCCGAGGAGAACCCGGGCAACAACTTCGAGAAGTCGCGGCCCACGGTGGCGCGCGCGCCGGCCCCGAACCTGCTGCCAGTCGAGATGCAGACGCCTGCGCGCGCGGGCGCAGGTGAGCTGATCGCCGTCTCGCGCACGCTCACGAACCTCGGAAACCGCATCAGCACCGGCGCGAAGTACCGCTTCTACCTGTCGGCCAATCCCATCATCACCGCTGACGATCTCGAGCTGCTCCGCGTGACGCCGGGCGGCGACGTGCTCGACGGGCTGGTGCCGTCGCTGGCCGTGGGGCAGCGTGATTCGGCAGTGGAGATCCTGCGGATGCCGCAGACCATCGCCACCGCGCCGTGGTTCATCGGCGTTTTGATGGATCCCGAAGGGCTGATCGCCGAGGCCGAAGAAGCCGACAATGGGCTGGCCGGAACGCGCACCGACGTGGTGACGCAATCGCTCACCATTGGTACGCCGTACCTTCCCGACGCGACGATCACGCTGCCGTACTCGGTGCAGCTGGTCGGGCAGGGGAGCGCGGGCCCATACACCTTCGCGCTCGTCGACCCGGCCTCGTTGCCCAACGGCCTCATGCTCTCCAGCTCGGGTCTCATCAGTGGTGTGCCGACGAAGGCAGGCGCCTTCAATGCGCTGATCGAAGTGCGAGCCAACGGCCGCGCGGTGGTGGTGGC
>JAYTAT010000832.1:0-2940 GCA_043737315.1 Archangium sp. | reverse complement strand
AGGCCCTGAAACGCGTCGCGGCGATCTTCGGCGAACCGGTCACCGCGGGTCTCGAACGCGAGGTCGACAGCAGCGCCTGCATCGCCCGGCCCCAGAAGATCGGCGCCCTGCTCGAGGGCCGGGGCGGCGATGAACTCGCCCCCCACCAGAATGGGGAAGAGCACGGCGCCCCGGCTGCCCGCCTGCCCGGCCGATTGGCGAGCCAGATCGCGGAACAGCTCGACGCGCACCTGCGGCGATTCGAACTCGAGCCACTCGGCGGTTCCAGTGAGGGCCTGCGTACTGGTGACGCCACGAGAGGGGCTCGCGCCCATTCCGCAGCCGGCGGCCAGCAACAACGACAAGGTGATCAGAACGGTTCGCAACACGGCTCCTCGACTATACCTTTGAACACGCGCTCCAGCCAGCCGAAGGTCCAGGCAAGTGTTCACGCCCCTCGTCGTCTGTCATCAGTTGCGCTCACCCGAGAACCTCGCGGCAGTGGCCCGGGCCATGGCCAATTTCGGCTTCACCGACCTGATTCTCTCGGATCCCCAGACCCACGAATTCAGGGTGGCGGGGCGGATCGCGGTGAAAGCCGACTCCGTGATGGAGCATTTCCAGGTGGCGCAAACCCTCGACGAGGCCCTCTCGGGCGTGGTGTACGCGGTCGGCACCACTTCGCGCACGGAGCTCAAAAGGTTCACCCCCCTGACTCCGGAGCAGGCCGTCGCCCGGCTCGCCACGCACTCTTCGCGCGGCAAGGTGGCGCTCGTGCTGGGGGGCGAGAAACGCGGCCTGTCGGATGACGAACTCTCGCGCTGCCAGGACGTGTTGGTGATCCCCACGCCAGGACCACAGCCCTCGATGAACCTGAGCCACGCGGCCTCGATTCTTCTCTACCTCTGCTCGAGGCAAGACGCGCCGCCACCCGCGCAGACGCCCGGCGCTTCGTTGGGAATGATCAAGCGGCTCGAGGCGAAGATGCACGACGCCTTGCTCGCGGCCGAGTTCCTCAACCCGCAGGCGCCCGAGCACATGCTCACCGAACTCTCACGCGCGTTGGTGCGAGGTCAGCTGACGGAGCGTGAAGCGCAGGTCTGGCTCGCGGCGTTCGAGCACGTTCGAAGAACTATCCTTTCGAACGCTTCGAGATGATCTGATCGATCGCCTCGCGGTCTTCCTTGTTGTGGCGCTCTTTGGGCGGATCCTGCGTCGAGACCTTCTTCTTCACGTCGTCGACCAGGTCTTCCGCGCCGTCCTTGACCTTGTCGAACCGGGGCGACTGCTCTTTCCACGCGCCCTGCAGGCTCTGCCAGGCGGTCTTGCCGCCGAGCTGGTGCGTGCCGAGGAAGATTCCGAAGCCGATGCAGAGCGTCGTCCACAACACGAATCGAAGGATGCCCATGGCTCCTTCCTACCCGCGCCCACATGTGGATCCAGTTTCCGGCCGGAACGCATAGAAGCGGGGAATGGAGCTGGAGGAACTCAGACAGCGCGCCCGCGAGCGGTTGAAGCAGCTCTCTGCCCAGCGCAACGACGGGCTCGACGCTTTTCAACGCGACGCCCTGGCCTTCTTCGCGCAGGTGCCCGAACCGCCGCTCTACCGCCGCCGCGATGATCCAGTACGCAAGCTCTCGGCAGCGCTGCTGGAAGAAGGTGAGACGTTGCTTGCCCGCAGCTGGCGGCTGGGCAGTGAAGTGAGCGCGTTCTCGGCGGCGATCGAGCAGCACCTGGTGGCGATCTCCTTGATGTCGGAGGGGCGCGTGGAGCCGGCCGAGCCCGCGTGGCACGAAGCGATCGACCTCGAGCGCAAGGCGACCGCGTCACTTCGGTTGTGGAGCCGCACCGATGAGCGTCGGCCTTCCGTCTTCGAGCCCGACACGAGGCGATCACGTTTCGACCCGCGGCCCGAGGCGCAGGTGGAAGCGCGGCTGGCCTGCCCCAGCTGCCGCAAGGTGAGCCAGTTCTCGCTCTCACCCCGGGTGGCCACGCATCACCTCGGGTGCCCGCACTGTGCGTCGCCTTTCGTGGCGTACATCGCGGAGCTGCGTGCGCTCGAATTGCAGCCGCTGGGCCGCAACCGCAGGCGCTATCTGTTTCGCGTCGACGAGCTCTCGGGTCTGGCCACGCGCATCGAGTTCGACGACGGGTCGGCAGGTGAGCTGGGCGCGGCGCGGCGCGATCTGCTCGCGTTTCTGTACATGCCCGAGACCATCTTGCGCGGGGTGCTCAACCTGAACTCGAGCCGCGTGCTCTGGGTCTCCATGCCGGGGCGTTGTTTCGTGGCCACCGTCGCCTTCGGGGAAGACGCACCCGAGCTCGATACGCTGCGCGTGTTTCGCGACGAGGTGTTGGCGCATTCACGGCTGGGCCGAGCGTTCGTCGGTTGGTACTACCGTAAAGGACCTGCGCTGGCGGCGATGGTCGAGCGGCGGCCGGTGCTCAAGCGCATCACCCGAAGCGCGCTGCGCGTCATCACGCGGCGGTTGGAGAAGTTCATCCTGTGAGCGAGCCCGCGAAGAAGATGGATGTCACCACGATGTTCTTCATCGGCCTGCTGCTGCTCGGCGCGGTGGTGCTGGGGTGGCAAGAGGTGATGGATGTGGACGTGTTGCCCAAACACTCCATCGCGCCTCCGTTCACGGTGGAGCGCATCGACGCGCCGCCGCTCGCGCTGGCGTCTCTCCAGGGCAAGGTGGTGGTGGTGAACTTCTGGGCGACGTGGTGCCCGCCGTGCCGGGAAGAGCTGCCGTACCTGATCAGCACGGTGAAGGAATACGAGCCGAAGGGCGTGACGCTGGTGGCGATCAGCAACGACGATCGACCCGGTCAACGTGAAGCCGTGAAAGCCTTCCTCACGCAGTTCCCCGAGCTCACGCCGTACGCCGCGCTGGGCGTGCCCGCCGTAGGTGAGCGCTACCAGGTCAAGGCGCTGCCGTCGGTCTACGTGATCGATCG
>JAYTAT010000831.1:0-2940 GCA_043737315.1 Archangium sp. | reverse complement strand
TGGGGGCCTGCACCTTGAGATCGCCCCCGCCCCAGTCGGAGTGATGCGCGTGCAACTCGTAGAGGCCGGGCGAAGGCACCGGCGCCACGAAGCGCCCTTCGCTGTCGGCGACGATCGAATCTCCGGTCGGGGTCACCAGCACCGAGACACCCGGCGCAGCGCGGCCGTACTCGTCGATCACCCGGCCCGAGATCACCGTGCCTTTGGTCATGGTGATCTCGATCTGCGTTTCACCGGGCTTCACGTTCACGGGCACGGAGACGGGCTGGTAGCCGGCGGCCGTCGCGCGCAGCTGATACTCGCCGACACCCAGCGGACCGAAGAGGGCCAGCTCGCCGGTCTGCGTTTTTCGCGTGGTGACCCGCTCGTGGCCGCGGGTGAGCAGCTCGAGCGTGGGCGAGACGACGGGCTGGTCGGAGTCATCCAGCACGGTGACGGCGATCGTCCCTCCGCGCTCGAGGCTCAGGGTGATCTGCGTCAGCGCGTTGGTCAGCGCCACCCGTCGAGGCACGGTAGACAGTTCACCCGCGACAGCAGAGATCATCAGCTCATCGGGATACAGCGCGTCGATCGCGCGGAAGCCGGCCTTCGCTTCGAGCTGCCTGACCAGGTGATCGCCCTGAAGTGAGAGCGTCGCGTCGATGGGCTTGCCGTTGGCCAACACGCGCACTTCAAGACGACGAGGTGAAGCCAGGGTGAGCACGACCGGATCGGGCCCCGCTTCCGCTTCGTCTTCGAGCGCGGGGAGCAGACCAGGTGAGGTGCCACTGACCGCGAACGGACCTTCGCCGAGCCCCTGCAGCACGAAGTTTCCTGCGGCATCCGCCGTGATTTCAACGACGCGCGCGAGGCGGCGTGAAGTGACGCGCACGGTGCCGGTGACGGGTTGGCCCGCCTCGCCGCGCAACCTTCCGTGCAGCGATCGCGGGACCGGAAGAAAGAGTTCGACCGGATCGCCCGGTGCTGCGCGCTCTTTCACGCCGTCGCCAAAACCAACCGCCCTGCCCCACACGGTGAAGCTGGTGCCGGCGAGCTGCTCGAAGCGAAACTTTCCCTCGGCGTCACTGCGCGTGGTGAGCGCGGGCGACTGTTCTCCGCGGCGGGTCTCCAGCAGCGAGGCGACCGTACGTGCGGTCTCGTGGGCGTGGCATGAGAGCAGCCATTCAGAACACACCCCGCAGCGCAGCGCGGTGAGGCTCTGCTGCGAAGACGCGGCGAGGAACACTTCGGCATCGGCGATGGGCTTGCCGCCCGGCTCCCTCACCACGCCGGTGAGCGTCAGGCCCTGCTGGTTTCCAGTCGCGAGCACGTCGACCGACTGGAATTGCGGCGGCGGCTCGGCCGAGGGCTCGACCACCGGATCGATCGTCTGCGGCCAGAAGAAGAAGGCCGCCACGAAAACGGTGATGAGCCCCCCGAGGATGATGAACCACCAGCGGCGCATGAACGAGAACAGGTTAACCGGACGGACACTCGAACGCGCCCCCCTGTTCCCTCAGCCTGCGCGGTCGAGCCTCGTACGCCGATCGCAGACGGGTTTCGCGCGCTCACTCGAGACGGGCGGCGAGATCGATCTTCACCGGGTGCGCAAAGATTTGAGAGCCGCTGCCGTCGGCCCGACGAAGCGTGACAGCAGCGACATCTCCACTTGCCCGACGGCGAGAATCAATCTTCTGCGAAAGGCTGAATCGCCTGAGCTGCTGCCAGCTCTTGCCGCGCCTCTGACAGCTCCGAGTTCGTCTCGCGCAGCCGGTCAGAGAGCACCTGCACGAAGCTCCACAAGAGCTTCACCGCGAGGATCGACTCTCGTTTCATCAGCCCCATCAGATCGCCGCGGCCGATGACCATCGTGCGCGTGGGCTCGATCGCCCGCACCGTCGCAGACCGCGGCGCGTTGTCGATGAGGCCCATCTCGCCGAAGTGACCGCCCGCCCGAAGCTCTGCGATCTCGACGCCGTTCTTCTCGACCGAAACGCGGCCGCGAATCACGACGAACAGCTCTTCACCCGGCTGGCCTTCGGTGACGATCTCGCGGCCCGCGGGGAAGGTGCGCGTGCTGGCCGTGGAGAGCACCGCCGTCTGCTCTTTGTAGGTGAGGTGGCGGAAGAGCGGGATCTTCTTGAGCGCCTCCATCCGGCTCTGCGCTTCGGCGACTTCTTCCGTGGCCGTCGCGGGATCGCCTGAACAGCCGACCACCACGGTGGTGATGTTGTCTTTGCCGCCGCGCTCGTTGGCGAGGGCGACGAAACGTTCGGGCAGCTCTGCCAGCGGCGCCGAGGCCACCACCGAGGCGACCTCGTCATCGTTCAGGTAGCCGTGCAGACCGTCGGAGCACAGCACGAAGATGTCACCGGGCACCGCGTCGACGATCAACGTGTCGACCTGCACCGATTCCTGAATGCCGACCGCGCGGGTGATCACGTTGCGGTACTGGCTGGTGGCGGCCTGCTCTTTGGTGATCGTGCCGGCCTTCAGCTGCGCTGAGATCAGCGTGTGATCTTCCGTCAGGCGGTGGCACTGACCGTTGCGCACCAGGTACACCCGGCTGTCGCCCACGTGCCCGATGACACCCTTTGTGCCGCCGATCGCCATGCACACGAAGGTGGTGCCCATGCCGCGCTTCGAGGCGTCGGTGGTGGCGGTCTTGTAGATGTCGGCGCAAGCGCGCTGAACGGCCACTTCCACGAGGCTCGCCGCAGCGGCGCGGTTGGCCTGGCTGGCGTCTTTCGCGAGGTCCTTCAGGATGCTGCGATTGGTGATCAGGTGCTGCTTGACGACCTCGACCGCGCGCGCACTCGCAACTTCACCTGCGGCGTGACCGCCCATGCCGTCGGCGACGATGTAAAGCCCCAAACCGGGGTCGACCAACATTGCGTCTTCGTTGTGCTGGCGTTTGCGGCCAATGTCGGTTTTGCCGTGCGCTTCGGTGGTCAGCACCAG
>JAYTAT010000830.1:0-7281 GCA_043737315.1 Archangium sp. | reverse complement strand
AGGTCGAACTTCCGGCCCAGATCTTCACCGTGAATCAGCACCAGGGCCGCGGCCCGGCTCACCGCTCTCGCGGAGATCTTCGAGATGACCGTAATGGCGGTGGTGTGCTTGCGAGGCATCGGGGATCGCGCTCGAGGCTAGCACCACCGACTTGAAAGACGAGCGGGGCCCAAAAAAACGGGGCCCCCCCACTGAAGGAGGAGCCCCGCTCTGCGCACTTTAAACCCGACTTACTGAATCGTCGCGGTGAGGGTGCTCGCCACTGCCGGCGCGAGCGGCGTGGTGCCGTCGGGCTTGAGCAGCTCAGCGCGGATCACGATGTTCGTGCCCGTGCAGGCCATCGGGAGCGCGTGATCAAGCTCGCCGCTGCCCGCCATGGGCGTCTCGGTGTTGAGCACCACGGCAGCGCAGCCCGTGCCGCCGGTGAACGTGAGGCGAACCACGCCGTCGTTCGTGCCCTGCGAGTTGCCGATGCTGAAGCCTGCGACCTCGATCTTGATGATCGAACCACGCGCGATGGTGGCCGGGTTGGTCGACGGCGTCTTGAAGCCGACTGTCGGCTTGCCGTAGTTGAGGAACGAGAACGCCGTGAGGAAGTCGGTCGTGCGATCCGCGTTCGTGTCGTTCAGCTCGACGTAGTCGGTGAAGGTGACCGGCATGCTGGGCAGGTTGAGCGGATCCTTGACCATTCGGAACGCCTGAACCAGCAGCTCCGAGCGGGCACCGGTGGTGCTGTTGCCGTTGGCGAACAGGCGATCACGGAAAGCGCCCGATGAAGGCACCGGAGGAACAGTGAAGCCTTTGGTCGCAGCAAAGTCCGCGCTGACCGGGTCGACGAGAATGTCCCACCGAGTCTCGAGCGCGTCCCCGAATGAGACGCGCAACACGCTGACGCTCGCAGCAAGCGCGGCGGCGGCAGTGGCACTCACGCGGAAGCTACGGGCAGGAACGGCGCCGTCCTGCATGCCGGAGTAGTTGAAACGCGCGCCCTCGGGGAACACCGGGAACGCCTGGGTCGAGATGTCGACCGGCGTCGCGCCCTTCGGGTCGAACACCAGCTTGTTGCCGGGCAGCCGGGGGAACAGCGCCGAGGCGCCGATGCCTGCCGACGCGTCAGACAGCGCCTTCGCAGAGATCGCCGCGATCAGCAGGCCGTAGTGCGAGCCCTCGAGACCGTGGTGGGTGGGCGCCATGCGCACGCCGACCTGGCCGGCCTGCAGAGGCTCGAGCTTGTCGATCTGACCGTCGGCCGGCATGGTGTTCACGCCCACACCGATGCCGAGGGGAACGACGCCGCGACCGACCGCCATGGCGCCACCGATGATCGCCACGCCGTCGACGAAGGTGTTCTTGAACTTCGGCAGCTCGGGCATCTTCACCACGAAGTTGAACGCGAGCGGAATCTGCGTGAAGTCGTGGTTCGCCGTCGTGTACGCGTCCTGGTTGGTGAAGTTAGGGGCGCCCGCGTCGGCACCCGGGGTGTCGCGCAGCGTGAACTGCACGTCGCGCACGACCGACGAGTTGAACTTCTTGAAAATGGGCACCACGCGGCCCAGCAGCTGGGCGATGTTGATGTTGGCCAGGCCGCCCGCCAGTTGGTCGATGGGGAGATCACCAATCGGCACGTCACCGGCGAGCGCCCACGCGGTGCGCGTGCCACAGGTCCCCGCGAGGATCTTCGCTTCATCAGGCTGACCGCTGCCGTCGAGGCAGGTGCCGTTGAGGCCCTGGCCGGCGATGTTCTTCTTGATCTCCTGATCGCCGAACCCGAGAAACGCGCCCGCGGGGATCGGAACGTTCATCTGATTGATGGCCGAGCCGATCTTGATGTTGGTGGGCACGGACGGGCCGAGCAGCGCCGTCAGGTTCAGGTTGGTGATGCTACCGGCCAGCGACATGCCCGCGAGGCCCGCGTGCACGTTGGTGGTCATGGGAACGTTGGTGAACGTGCCCTTGTAACCGCCGTACTTGTCCAGCGAGTTACGGCGCACCGCAAACGAGAGGAAATTCGAAGTGCCCGCGTAGTTCGCCACGGTGACGTAGCTGAACTCGCGGTGGAACACGGTGACGCTGTAGGGCGAGACCGCGCCGACGAGCGTGGCGTAACCGTTCGCGTTGGTCTCAGACGTGTCGCTCGCACCCTGGGGAATGACGACGCCCGCCGAGGTCGAGAGCATCACACGCGCACCGGCCACCGGGCGGCCCGAGAGCTCGTCGATGACGGAGATCGCGGCAGACCCGGCAGGCGGGTTCGCCAGCACGATCGCCTTGGCAAAGCACGAGGTGGTCCCGATCGTCGCCTTGACGGAGTTGATGGCCGTGGTGACTGACGCGTTGCCCGCGGTGAAGTCAGCGAAGGCGCCCGTGCCCGTGCCGGTCAACATGAGCGTCGTACCTTCGGCAGTGAACGTCGCGCCTTCCTTCAGCACGACCGGCTCGTTCTGCGCGTTCCACGCAGAGACCCAGAAGCGCGCCTTGCTGCCCTGCTTGAAGACGGCAAAGTCGGGCGAGACCTGGCACTTGGTGACGGTGGTCGCGACCGGAGGCGCCACGCACACGCCGCTGCGGCACACCTGGGTTCCGCAGTCGGAGTCAGCCGAGCACAACGAGCCGACACACTTGCCTTCATCACACTGGCAGCCCAGCGACCCGGTGCAGAAGTCGAGGGCGTACTGCGTGGGGCGGGTGCCGCTGTTCACCGACGCCGGGTTGCACTGCGAGGCCGAGCGACATGAGGGCTCGCACTTGGAGCTGGTCGTGTTGCAGAAGAAGTACTGCGGATCTGGACAGTCGCTGTCTTCGACACAGTCCGTTGAGCCGGTGCCACCGCCCGTGGGGCCTGCGTCGGGCTTCATGGCAGGCGGGCACGCCGTCAAGCTGAGCGCCAAAAAGGCGGAGGCCGCCCATAGCGTCTTACGAATCACTGCAGTCATTCGATGCTCCTTAGTGAGGAAATAGCCGACTACGAAAAGGCGACGCACTGTCGCTTTCCGAGCGGGGCCGGTCAATCGCCCTAGCGAACCCGGTGCCACATTCCTTCCGCAAGGGTTTCGCTCTGTTGCACTGCGTCAACCACGACACGACTGTCACGTTCGTCGATGATGCGAAGCGAATGAAGTCTCTTGCCGACATGATGGGCGCTGTCCTCAAACAGACCGGCTCTGCCGCCGCCACGATGCCGATCTGGGCGCGCGTGGTGGGCGAGGTGGTCGCCAAACACACGCGGCCCGTGCGGTGGGAAGGCAAGGCCCTCGTCATTCGTTGTGATGGCGACGCGTGGAGGCAGGCGCTCGAGCCTGAGCGCATCTCGCTCTCAAAGAAGCTCGCAGCCGCGTTGGGAGAGAAGGCGTTGACGATCATTCTGGAAGTCGCGAAGTGAGACTGCACAGGTGACCTCAGCGCTGCTGATAGCCCTGCTGTGCGCCGCGCCCGTGAAGGCCGAGCTCGAGCGCACCGTGCGCGATCGTTTCGAAGCCGTCGGCCGCACCGCGCCGCCCATCGACGCTGCGCTCTCCCGCGCTGCCGACGAGCTGGCTCGCCGCGCGCTTTCCCACGGAGTCGAAGACGCCGCCGGCCTGCTGCGTGTCACCGCCGCCCTCTCGCGCCAACGCGGGTGGGATCCCAGCCCGGTGCTGGTGGGCCTGCGCGCCTCGACCGGTTCGATCGGCGCTGAGCTCAAGAAGCAGGACCTGGGTGAAGAGCCCACCTCCCACGTCGGAGTCGGCCTCGCCGTCGGCCCTGAAGTGAGCGCAGTGATTATTCTGCTTGCGCGAAGACGCATCGAGCTCTCGCCCTTCCCTCGCGCGCACGGCAAGCCCGTCGGTGATCAACGCCTCTGCGGCGAGCTGGCCCCGGGCCTTTTGAGCGCCGAGCTCTTCGTCACCAGACCGCAGGGCGCGGTCGAGCGCCTGCCCATGCCGATCGCAGGTCAAGCCCGCTGCGCGTCGATCGACTTCCCCACGGTCGGCCGGCACGCGGTCGAGGTGCTCGCCACCGGCCCCCGCGGCCCCGAAGTCGCCGCGCTCTTCTTCGTCGACGTGGGCCCCGTGCGCGCTGAAGAAGAAGACGCGCTGGCTGAACCCAAAGACGCCACCTCGGCGCGGGCCGTGCTGCTGCTGCGCATCAACGCGCTGCGATTGCAGATGGGCCACGCCCCCGTGCAGCTCGACGCCGAGCTCGAGGTGGTCGCGCAAGCCTGGGCCCAGCGCCTGGCCGACGAAAACTTCTTCAGCCACATCGCGCCCGACGGCAACGCGCTCAAGCAGCGGCTCACCAACGCCGGCTATCCGTACACCGCTGCGGGCGAGAACCTCGGGCTCTCTTCAGGGCCACTCGCAGCGCACTTCGGCATCGAACACAGCCCAGGTCACCGCAGCAACCTGCTCGAGCCGCAACATCGCAAGCTGG
This sequence comes from Archangium sp., assembly GCA_043737315.1. Lineage (GTDB taxonomy): Bacteria > Myxococcota > Myxococcia > Myxococcales > Myxococcaceae > Archangium_A. The sequence goes on along the minus strand of JAYTAT010000830.1, from coordinate 2,874 downwards.
GGCTGGGGCTGGCGCGCCGCTCCGATGGGCTGCAGGTGCTGGTCGAGGTGCTGGCCGCGCCCCTCGAGGTGAAGGAAGACGCAGATCCGCTCGGCACCCTCTACGCGTCGATCGCCGCCGAACGGAAGCGCAAGAAGCTGCCCGCGCTGGTGCAAAGCCCGGTGCTCGAGGGCCTCGCTCAGGCCCACGTGCGAGAGGCCCTCGCCAAAGACACGCCGAAGGCCGAACTTCCCGGCCGTGCCCGGCTGTCTGAGCGCGCCTTCGAGCTGGTGGACTCTCTGTCGTCAGTCTCGGTCGACGTCCTGGTGGCCGACACCCCTCGGCTGGCCGGTGAATCGAAGAACCTCTCCGCGGCCACCAACCGGCAGGTGGGCGTGGGGCTGGTCAAAGGCGACTCCCCGCGGTTCGGCCGGGGGCGGTACTGGATCGTCGTCATCTACGGCGCGCAAAGAGAATGAAAGTTCGCCCCGGGCGGCAATTGCTGTTTTCTTTTTGCCCATGACCGAGCTCAAGGCCCCCGTCGTTCTCGGTATCGACGAAGACCGCAACGCGCAGACCGCGATCGCGCAGGCCTTCAACGAGCAGGGCATCTTCTACCGCTTCGTCACCGATCGCCGGAAGGTCACCGGCGGCATCAAACAGCTCAAGCCCCACCTGCTGTTGGTGTTCGGTGAGCTCGAGTCTGACTTCGTCATTCAGGTACTCGACGCGCTCTCCAGCGACGTGGGCTCTGCGCAGCGGCCCGTGGTGGTGGTGTGCAAAGACACCTCTGACGCCCACTTCGTGCACGGCATGCGCACCGGCGTGGTCGGCCTGCTGACCGAACCCTTCACACCGGCGCACATCGGCGTGGTGCGCGCACTTCATGAAGAGGTCTCCACGCGCACCGGCAACAGCGCGGGCACCGCCGACGCCGCGACCCTCTTCCGCTTCATCGAACACATCCGCCGCACGCGCCGCAGCGGGGTGTTGGTCACCAATGCGCGCACCCCCAACGAAGCGCGGGCGAGCTTCATCTACGGCAAGTTGGACAAGGCCTCGTTTCTGGGCGCGCACGGGCAAGACGCCGTCAACGCGATGCTCAAGCAGCCGCAGGTGCGTTGGAACTTCACCGAAGTTGCTGGCGCGCACAACGAAGGCGCGGGCGTGGTGATCGAAGTGGGCGACACGGTGACCGGAGAGACGGCCATCGCCGAGGTGAGCGTCACCGACGATGACGAGCCGCTCGCCTTCGAGGTGCCGCACCAGCCCGCTGAGCCGCCGCCCCCCGCGCCCAATAACGGCACGCAGCTTCTCCTGGTCGATGACGATCCGGCGATCTTGAAGATGTTCTCCACTCTCTTCACCAAACATGGCTTCGTGGTCAGCACCGCGACCGACGGCAACGAGGGCTTCGAGGTCTCGTTGCAGCACGAGTTCGACGCGGTGCTGGCCGATCTCAACATGCCGCACCTCGACGGCTGGGGAATGTTGCGTTCGCTGCGCGAAGACTTCCGCACGCGAGAACTGCCCATCGCCTTTCTCTCGGCGCACGACGACTACCGTGAGTCACTGCGCGCGCTCGATGCAGGCGCACAGGCGTACCTCTCGAAGGGTACCAAGCTCGACGTGATCGTCGGCCAGGTGATCAAGCTGCTCGAGCCCCGCCGCACCCTGATGGCCAATCTCGAAATGGGCCGCACCAACGAGATCGCCATTCACACCATCGGGCCGCAGTGGTTGTTGCGCCAGCTGGCCCAACGCGCGCTCAGCGGCACGATCACCTGCCGCGATGGCTGGGCGGACTACAGCCTCTCGTTCAACCAGGGTGCCTGCTTCCACGCCGCCGCGGTCGCCGGCAGGTACACCGCCGAAGGTGAACGTGCCTTCAACGCCTTCATCGCCAGCCGCGCAGGTGAAGGTTCGTTCGTCGAAGGCCCCGCGCCCGCGTTGACGCAAAACCTGTTCCTCGCGACCGAAGTGTTGATCGAACGCGCGTGCTCGGCGCTCAACGACAACGAGCGGCGCATGCGCGAATCGTTGATGGTGACCGCCACGCACATCGATGTGAACACCGACCTGTACGCGGTCTATCGCGCGGTGGGCCCCAAGCAGTGGCTCGAGGCGGCGCGGTTGATCTGTGAAGAGAAGATGCCCCCGCGCGAGGTGATAGCGCAGCTCGACGTGTCGCCCGTCGACATCGAAGAGTGCATGAAGGATCTGATTCGCCGCGGCGTGGTCAGCCTCACCAAAAGCTGAAAAACACCGACGCCCCCCGGCGTGAGCCAGGAGGCGTCGTTTTCAAATTCAAATGAAGGCGCTGCGATCAGACGACGCGACGTTGGGTCGCGAAGGACTCGATGCCTGCCTGCTGCGCCGACGGCAGCGCGTAGAGCGGACACTTGATGCAGGTAAAAGACTGCCACCCGCGACGAACTGCCTCATCGAGGCAATTATCGTAATGGGCACAGTCGAGATTCCGGTGGTGCTCGACCCCAAGACGCTTGGGACCGGCTTCAGGATTGATGCTCTGTGGAAGTTCGGTGGGACACGGCTTCATGTGCGGTTTCGGCCTCCCGGCTGCGAGATCCCCCCAGGACAACGGTGCTTCGAAGACGACTGCTCTTGAAACGCGGAACCTACTGACTTGCGAGTCGGCAAAAAAAGGGGGTGGTCGCCGACAGGCCCCGGATTCCTTATGGGAATCACTCAGTTCTCGTTTACACCCGCTTTCCCGTGAGAGACAGCGAGCGAGGGCCGATGTACGGCACTCGGTCGACTCATGTCAAACCGGGGTCCCATGTTTGAGACTTGGATGTTGCGAATCCTTCTGCCCCTGCTCACTGCAAGTCGGCTGGCGGCCGCACAATCAGATGCGCTTCTCGAGTCAGTACG
>JAYTAT010000829.1:0-17863 GCA_043737315.1 Archangium sp. | reverse complement strand
ACCCAAGGCAAACCGAATGAAACACGGACTCATTGGTGCAGCGTTGATCGTCGGCCTTCTCTCCGGCTGTGGCCCCGCGTGGAAAGTCGTGCGCGTTTCTGGCCCGCCGTCAGCGCTCGCCGGCGCGACCGACGTCGCGCTCTCCTTCGACTACACCCAGATGTACGTCGAAGGCCGCAAAGAGGCCGACTGGGTCGCTGCGAAGACCGCTGAAGACGCGAAGTACACGGAGACGTGGGCCGACCTGAAGGGCAGGTTCGAAGCCGCCGTGCTCCAGGGCCTGCGCACCGAATTCCCCCAGGCCCACCCGCCCACCGGGAACCCCAGCGAAGTCGTGATGACCGTGCAGGTGCGCAGCTTCAAGCTCGGTAAGTTCATCCCCTTCGTGCTCCCGCCCACCGTGATGGACTCGGAGATCATCTTCGCGGTCAACGGCCAGGCCGGCGACGAGATCTCGCTGGTGCGCAGCTACCCGGCTTCGCTCGTCCAGCCCTCGGTGTTCAATCACATCGGCTCGGTCGGGCAGCAGATCGGCGCTGCGGGCGGCAAGTTGATCGCTTCGAAGAAGAACCAGTAGGTCCCTCACCTGGTTCAATCGAATTTCAGCCGCTTGGAGTCTTCCGCCAGACACTGTTGATCAGTCAGGTCGAGGCGCAGCGGCGTGATGGACACCAGGTCTTCACCCAGCGCCCACCGATCCGTGCCCGGCTCCACACCTTCGATGGGCAGCGCCGCGAACCAGTACACCAAACGGTCGTACGGATCCTTGTCGGGTATGATCTTGCCGTCGTAGTGACGCACCGACTGTTTGGTCCACGCGATGCCCCGCGGCACGAGCGGAAAGTTGACGTTGTGCAACTGCGCCGCCGGCTTCTCGGTGAGCAACGTGTGCAACACCCGCCGCGCGTACGGCATCAACAACTCGTAGTCGCCGCTCTCTTCGATCGACGGCGCGCTCATCGAGATACCCCGCACGCCGAAAAGGGCTGCCTGCTTTGCCGCGGCCAGGGTGCCCGAGTGCCAACACGCGTTGCCTACGTTGAGGCCTTGATTGATGCCGCTGAGCACCACGTCGACCCGCTCCCAGTGGTGAATGCCCAGCGCTACGCAATCAGCAGGTGTTCCGTTCACCCGGAACGCTTCGAAGGGTCCGATGCGCGCGCGCCGGTACGAGAGCGGCCTGGTCGGACTGATGGCCTGACCCATCGAAGATTGCTCGAAATCAGGAGCGACGATGCGGACTTCCCCGAACTCCGTCGCAAGTTTTGCGAGCGCTGCGATTCCAGGACTGAAGACACCGTCGTCGTTGGAAATGAGGATGCGCATCTTCAAGGAGTTAAGGACGTCGGCGCGTGGCGGCAACCTCTCTGGCTCGCTAGTACCTGCCATGGGCGCAGGGGCCAGACGGGTGACGTTGGTACAGAACCCCAGCGCAGGGGCCGGGGCGGTCGCGCAACGACAACTCCTCAAGGCCCTCGAAGAGGCAGGCCACGAGGTGCGCCCGGTCGAGCCTGACAAAGGTCTCGGCAAGAACTTGAGTCAGTGCGCCGACGTGGTGATCGCCGCTGGCGGTGATGGCACCGTGTTGGGTGTCGCGCGCAGGCTGGTGCACACCAAGGTGCCGCTGGTGATTTTGCCGCTGGGCACAGCCAACAACCTGGCCCGCTCGGTGGGCATGCCCAACGACCTCGAGGTGCTGCTCGAGCTGCTCGACGAACCACGCGAGCGGCCGCTCGACATTGGTGTCGCCACCGGCAGCTGGGGTGAACGGTACTTCTGCGAGAGCGCCGGCGTCGGCTGGTTCAGCGAAGCGCTCCAGGTCGAGGTCACCGAAGACGACAAGGAACCCGAACGCGCAGTCGCCGTGCTTCGCGAAGCGCTGATGGCCTACACCCCCAAGCGGTGGACGGTGACCATCGACGGGGAAGACGCTTCCGGCGAGTACCTGTCGATCGACGTGATGAACGCGAAGTACTTCGGGCCGAACCTGAAGCTGGGCAAACGCGCCGAGCCCTTCGACGGCGTGCTCGACGTGGTGATGCTCAAGGCCCAGGATGCCAAGCGCATGATCTCGTACCTGGCGGCGCTCGAGAATACGCCCGACTCGCCGGCCCCCCCTTTCGAGACGCGCAAGGCAAAGCACGTTCACATCGTGCTTGAGGAACGACGGCTGCGAATCGACGATGCGGTGCGGCCCAAGCCTGGTGCGCAGCGCTCGCATTTTGCCGACCTTCGTCTGCTGGCGGGCGCGGTGCGGCTGTGGCTGCCACCTCAGCAGCGCGAGACTCGCTAAGTCTCTGAAAAGCCGAAGCTTCGAAGAAACTCGCAAAACCGTGTGAAGCAAACTTCGCCGTCCGCAATGACGAAATGAATCTGAATGTCAGCGCCACGGTACAGGCGTGTGGATCTCGAAGCAGACCGCTACGATGCGCGCCTCTTCGATGGCGAGCACAGGGGAACAGCTAGGCCGATATCACCTCGTTCGCAAACTCGCGCAGGGCGGCATGGCCGAGGTGTTTCTGGCCAAGGTCATGGGCCCCGGCGGGTTCGAGAAGTCGCTCGTCATCAAGCGCATTCTCCCCACGCTCGCGAAGGATCCTGAGTTCGTCTCGATGTTCCTTCAGGAGGCCCGGCTGGCTGCCCAGTTCGGCCACCCCGCGGTCGTGCAGATCTTCGACTTCGGTGAGGTCAACGGCTCGTACTTCCTGGCCATGGAGTTCGTCGACGGGCCGAACCTGCGCAGCATCCTCCGCGCGGCTCCCGAAAAACGCATCAGCCCGGTGGTCGGCGCGCGCGTCATCGAAGAAGCCTGCGAAGGCCTCGCCTACGTGCATGAGTTCGCTGATGAAGCGGGCGTGCCGCTGGGGCTGATGCACTGTGATGTCAGCACCGACAACCTGTTGATCGCGCGCAACGGCGCGGTGAAGGTCGTCGACTTCGGCGTGGCCAGGGGCGCGGGCCAGGAGTCCAACGCGGCCCCCGGCACGGTCAAGGGCAAGATCGCCTACATGCCGCCGGAGCAGATCATCGGCGAGGCCGACCTGCGCGCCGACGTCTACGCGCTGGGGGTGATTCTCTACGAGCTGGCCTCGGGTACGCGGCCCTACGAGCAGCAGCCTGATCAGCAGCTGCTCGCCACCATCATCAAGACCGACCCTGTGCCGCTGCTCTCGCGCAGATCCGACATCCCGCGCGAGTACGCGAACATCGTTCACAAGGCGATGGCCAAGAACCTCTCGCAGCGGTTTCAGAACTGCCGCGAGCTGGCCGCTGCGCTCGAAGAATTCGTGGCGAACTCCGGCCAGCGCGTCGGCACCCGGCAGCTGGCCGCGCTCGCCGCGCAGTTCCAGGAAGCGCCCGAAGGCCAGCCCTCCACGGGCACGCCGGTGCTGGCCACGCCCGCGCCCACGCCGACGCCGCGGGTCAAGCAGCTCACCCCGGTTCCCACGGCGTCACCCCGCGCCGAGCTGAGGTCTGATCCTTTTGCGGCGTTCGGCGCACCGTTGCCCAAGACCCGGCCGTCGGCGCCTGCACCTGCCCCCGCGCCGCCCGTCGCGAGCTCACCCAGCCGCGCCAACACGCTCTTCAGCGACCTCTTCTCCGATCTCGATACGACGCCGCCCATTCCTCCGCCTGCGCTCGTGCCGCCCGCGGCTTCTCCTGCGCCCGTGCCGGCGCTGGGGGGTGACAGCTCAGCGATGAAGATCACCGTGGGCACCACGCGCGCTCCCTTGAGCATCGAGGCATTCAACGCGGCCCGCGCAGCCGCCATCGCCGCGGCCGGAGGTGCGCCCACGCCCGAACTTCCTCCGCCTCCGCCGCCGGCTTCGGCCCCACGCCCCGACACCGGCCGCATCTCGGGCGTCTTCACCTCGCCCTCTCGCGTGCAGGAGCCGCCCCGGCCTCCTTCAGTCCCCGTGGCCCGCATGCAGGTGCTCAACACGCCCGAAGCCCGTGCGGCGCTGGTGATGGCCGATGCGTCGAACATGCGCCTGTACGAGCCGGGCGCGCCGCTGGCTTCACTCGAGGTGCTCGAGTCGGTGCGGCGTGATTTCGAGCTCGACGACGCGCTTCACGTGATGGTGCGTTTCCCGCTGCACGCCCACCGCTTGTTGAGCGCGAAGGATGCCGAGGGTCTCGTCGCCGAGCGCATCACGGGCGCGGTCGAGGGCCTGCTGCTCGCCGAAGCGTGGGGTGCGCTCGCCACGTTGCTCGAGCGCCTCCGTGCTGCTGCAGGGGCAGACGCGCACCACCGCGCCACCTTCGAGCTGGCGCTCTCCACCCTGGCCACGGCCGACCAGGCGCGCCGGATTTCGCAGCGTCTGCGCGAGGCGCCGCCAGCCGACGGGGAAGGGCTTGGCCGGCTGCTGCCCTTCTTCGGCGCGCCCTTCGCGCGGGTGTGGCTCACCTTGTTCGAGAACCTCGATCTCCCCGCCAGCCGCGACGCGGTGCTGCCGGGGCTCGCGGGTCTTGCGGGGCTCAACCCCGAGCCGTTTCTCGAGAAGCTCGCGCCCAAACGCCCCCGTCGATTGATGGAGCTGGCCTTCTGCGTGGAGACCGGCCGCGTGCCCGATCGCCAGCGCATCTTGAAGGAGCTGCTCGCGCGCCTCGATGCAGGCCGCCGCCGCGACGTGCTCACCGGCATCGCCCGCGCCGCGACCGACGACGCCTTCCGGGTGATCACCCAGGCCGTCACCGATGAGCCGCCCCGCACCAGCGCCCAGGAAGCCGACGCCTTCAACGAACTTCAGGAGACGCGAATTCACGCGCTGCACCTGCTGGGCAGGTACTTCCCCGAACGGGTCTTCGCGGCGCTGCAGCCTTTCCTCGCGCCGCAACGTTCGGGCGACTGGAGCGAGCCGATTCGCCGCGCGATGTGGGTCGCCGCGGGCGCCTCGACTTCACCTTCCTGCTTCGAGATGGTGGTCAGCGAGCTCAACCAGAAGCCGCCGCTGCTGGGCCGGGCGAAGCACGACGCGCGCAAAGTCGAGGTGCTCGAGGCGTTGGCCGTGATGAAGACGCCCCAGGCTGCCGAGCTGATGCGGCGCATGGCCAACGACAAGGCGCTGGGCGAGACGGTGCGTGCGGCGGCCGATCGTCACCTGCGCGCCGCCGAGCTCATCGACCGCACCACCACCGCCGCCGTCGAATCGCGCCGGTGGGATCGCAACCCCCCCACGTGGAAAGACGTGCTGCTCGACCTCGCTTCACTCGCGGGTGGTTCGCGCCTGGTCGAGGTCGACAGCGCCACCTTCGACGTCGCCTTCGTGCGCCTGGGGAAGTGCCTCGCCACCCTGCTGCCCGCGGGAACGCAGGCGGTCGTCAACTGCACCACGGGGCTGACCGTCGATGGCGCGCTCGTTCACGAAGGTTCGGACCCTTCCGTCGATCGGGTGGTCAAGGCGTTCCAGACCCGCGGCATCGAAGGCTTCACCTTCACCCGCCAACCCGCACGCGCCGAGCTGGAGCACCTGGTGCGCTGGCTGGCCGCGGGCGCCGCTGCGGAAGGCGTGGAGACGCCGTCCATCACGCTGTCGACCACCACGCAGAGCACGCCCAGGCCTGCGCCTGCTCCCGTGCGTGTGGCGCCGATGGCCGATTTCTCGCGCGAGGCGATGATTCGGTACGTCGAGCTGGTGCTGTCGTTTCGCAGCTGGCTGTCGGCGCGAAAGCTCAACCCGCGCGCCGAGCTGCCGCCGGTCACGCAGCTCTTTCATGACCTCGCTGCTGCGGCGTCGTCCCGGGCGCTGCGTTTTGCGGGCCTCACGCCGCGGGGCCGCAAGCGCGACGCTGAGCTCTTTCACTCGGCCAACGTGCTGATGGGGTCGCTGTTGTTCGGCGGTGAGCTCGGGCTGCAGCAGCCGCAGCTGGTCGATCTCGCGACAGCTGCGTTCTTCTGTGACGTGGGCAACCTCGAACTCAAAGATGAGACGCTCGAGCGCGCGGGCCCGTTGACCGATGCGGATCAACAGGACATCGCGACGGCGCGGCGGTGGTCAGCGCGGTTCCCCTTCGTGCGGTTCGGCGACAAGCCGCAAGCGGTGGCCTTTGCTTCGGTGGTGCTCGAGCAGGACACCGAGCCGGGCGGCACGGGCGCGCCAACAGCGGTGGGGTTGACGGCCGGCGTGGTGGCGCTCGTGCGTGCGTACGAGACGCTCACGTCGCCGACGGCCAGCCGCGAGGCGATGAGCCGCGACGAGGCGCTCGAGGTGCTGACGCAGAAGGTGGCGCACCGGTTCCGCCCCGAGTTGCTCCCGTTGTTCCGCAGCTTCTTGCAGCGGCTGTCGAGCCGTCAGCTCAGCTGAGCCGTACCGGCCTCGAAGGCGGCGTTCAGCGCAAGACCAGCCGCTGACGCAGCTCGAGATCGAACAGCTCGTACTCGACCGCCGCGACCTGGTGCATCGCCCCATCGAGGAACAGCAGCCGGTCTTCATCGCGGCAGCCCAGGTGGTACTCCACGCGCGCGCCGACCTCGAGACCGCGCAGACAGCCCAGCTCGGGAATCTGCGTGAACGCCCACGGCCCCATCAGCTCGCGGCACTTCTTGTCGTTGATGTGGCCAATCACCTGGGTGATGCCTGGCGGCAAGGAGCGCGGATCGTAGCGGCGGCTGGCGCGATCGACCTGCTTGCTTGCGGGGTTGGCCGGGCGGTGCGCGAGAATGCCGCGCGCTTCGCCTTCACGCGCCGAGCCCAGCTCGTGGAGCGGGGCGAGATCGAGCGCACCTTCACCGCGCCACTTCGTCACCCGTGCCTCGAGGAAGCGGTTCAAGAGCTCCGCGATGGAGTGCGCGTCGAGCGCCACGGGGCCCAGCGGCTCGAGATCCGCCAGGGTGACGCCCGCGTGCACGAGCAACAGGTCAGGCGCCGGCGCCAGAGCGAGCTTCACCCGGCGGGCCTTGAGCAGGCGCGTCACGAGGTTGCGCTGCCGCACGCTGAAGCACGAGTAGTCGCGGGTGATGACGCCCGGGCTCGCCAGCATGGGGTAGCGCGTCAGCAAGGCGGCCTGCTGCTGCGGCTGCACGGCGAGGTCAGCCAACGCGCGGGCTTCGCTGAACGTGGCGTCGGAAAAACCACTTAGCTCACCGACCCGCACCAGGTCGTGGTTGCCCACCAGAATCTTCACCTGGTCGGGTGGATGCGCCGCGAGCCAGGAAAGCAGGGCGGTGCCTTCTTCCGTGGCCTTCTCGCGTTCGTCGGGGCGGCCCCAGTCGAAGTGATCGCCCATCGAGACCAGCCCCACCTCGGGGCGCAACCGGCCGGCGTCTCCGAGCAGGCCGTTGAGGTCTAAAATGCCGAGGAACTTCTCCAGCGGCGCTTGTGGGTCGCCCACCGCCACATGGAGCTGCCGGGGCACTGCGTCGGGAGCGCACAGCGTGAGCGCGTCGGCGTCTTCCTGGGCGCGCAGCTGGGCTTTGACGACGCGGCGATCGGCTGACACGGGCGCATCATCGCACGCCGCGCAGGCCCGACACGCATCGCAGTGACGCCACCGCCGAGCGCGCAAAGCCCGTCGAAGACGGCCGGGGCCTCGGGCCGGGCGCATTTCGAGCGGGGCGGCGACGAACAACCGCCACGGGGTCGCAACGAACCCAACCTGACACCGGGGCAGGCCCATGCTACCCGGCGCTCGATTTTCTCTGGGAGGTCACGCCTTTGCGGATTGTCGCAGTGCTGTCGTACGTGCTCGCCGCGAGCGCGTGGTCGCAGGAAAATGCCGCCGTCGTCGATGCGGGCACACCTGAAGTCAGTGATGCGGGAGTTCCTGCCGCTGCCCCGCCGGTGCTGGTGCCGTTGAAGGCGATGGAGCCGCCGCTGCCAGAGCCACCGCCCGAGAAGCCGCTCGACCTGTCTTTTTTGTCGGTCCTGCTGCCCATCACCCCGGCCTTGTCTTCGCTTCATTACGACTTCTCGGCCGTCTACTCGCGCCAGGGCTTCGGTTTCGCCGAGGGCCCGATGACGCTCACGGGGCTGCGCTTCGTCGAGCGCAACTCAGGCCTGGGGAAGATGACGGCCTACGTCATCACGCAGCTGTTCCTGGCGATGGGCGAGGCGGCAGCGAGCTCGGGCCTGGTGCAGAAGCACCTCGGCACCGAGTACCACCCCGGCTATCGCATCGACTACTACCAGCGGTTCTCGGCCGATGAGGTCGCCGCGATGCGCCGCAGCCGCGAGGCCGCAGGCGAGAGCATGTTGTCGTCGAATATGAGCCTCGACCTGCAGCTCTACCTGCCCATGCCGGGCCTCTCGACGGCCAGCGGCATCAGCGCCGAGCTGACCCCCCTCACGTTCGAGTTCGCCGACTCAGGTGAGGTCGGGCTGGAGATCGCGTTCGCCTATACGCGCCTGAGCGACGTGGTGCCCGGTGACACGCGCGTGCGCACCTACGACAACCTGGGCGTGCCGATTCGCTTCATGGCGAACTGGCGCTTCATCGCCTTTCAGCTGCAGTGGGTGCCCAACCTGCTGGGCGGCTTCGGCTTCGATCAAGACGTGGTTCAGGCGAAGTACCTGGCCTCGCTCGAGACGCCCGTGGAACAGCCTCTCTTCTACAACAACTCGCCGCTGAGCCTTTCCGTCTCGCTCCATCCCCTGCGATGGATATTCCTGCGCGCGACGGGTTCGTGGAACCGGTACCAGTTCAACCTGGGTTCGGTCGGGTTTCAGCTGGAAGCAGGGCTGCGCCTGTGAGCCGCTTCGTTCTGGTGATGGCGCTGCTGGGCGGCCTGTCGGCGAACGCGAAGGACGGCGAGACCGGCGTGCTGGGCATCGGAGATCCCTTCGAGCTGGGCCTGGTCGGAGGCACCTATGGCGCGCGCGGGGTGCTGATGTCACCGACCAGCACGCCGGATTATTCGGCGACCTTGATGGGTGTGCGGGTGCACGGCGGCGCGTACACGCACAAGACGTTGCTGGGCGCGGGCGGCGGCGTCGAGGCCAACGCCGTCATCGGCTATGCGCTGGCATCGACGAACTTCTTCTGGGGTCAGCTCGATGCACTGGCCAACGTGGGCCTCCTCAATCGCGCGCTGGGGCCGGTCGTCGTGCGCCTCCACGTGCTGGTGGGCTTCGGGCTCTCGTTGTGGAGCGGCGTCTCACTCATGGGGGGCGGCCGGTTGGCGCTGGGCGTCACCCAGGTCATCTCGCTCGAGGCGACCTGGCTGACCCTGCCGTCGGTCAACCTCACCCTTTCGCACCGTGCGCAGGCGAACCTGGTGATCAAGCCCATTCAGCTGGCGCTGGGGGCCGAACTCAACTTCGGCTCGGCGGCCGTGGGTCAGACGCACCTGTCGATCGTGGGAACGGCGAGCTGGCGACCCGAGTTCGACTGACCCGCCCGTGCATCGGCTACACTTCTTGACGTGAGTGCTGGGGGCGACACCGTCGAACGCGCGATACTCTTTGAAGACGCGTCGGGGTACCGCAGGCTCAGCGCCCGGAAGTGCCTCGAGACGTGGCTGTCGGAGTACGACTATTCGCTGCTGCAGGTCGACGTCGGCCTGCGCGAGTCGGGCCCCGCGCTCTTCGTCATCTTGCGTTTTCGCGAAGACCGCTTCACCCAGACCACCCATGCCGCGCTGGTCGATCAAGGTGAGCATGCGGGCGGGCGCGTGGTGGCCCTGAGCGAGCTCGAGTACCAGGAGCGTGGCCACTTTCTCTCGCGCTTCGCGGAGTGTGGGTCGCAGAAGCTCGGGCTCGCTCCCGACGAGGTGGCTGCGGCGCTCGATGAAATCTTCCCGAAGAGGGGCGAGCGGCGGGCGTCGGTGCGCCACCCCATCACCGCACCCGCCCTGCTGACTGTCGGTGACGAGCGGGTCGAAGGCGCGGTGCAGAATCTTTCTTCGGGCGGAGCGCTGGTGCGTACCGCGAGCCCTCCGGTGCTGCAGGCGGAGGTGGAGCTCGAGGTCAAGCTCCCCGACGGGCCGATGCGGGCTGAGGCGACGGTGGTGAACGTGACGGATCGCGGTGTCTCACTCAAGTTCGCGGCCGTGGCAGCGCCGGAAGTTCAACACCGGCTCGATTCACTGCCGCCTTCGAAGTTGGAGAGCCCGGTGACGGCCGCGGCGTTGGTCACGCCCCCTAAGCCTTCCGTCGAGGTCGAGCGGGTGGGGCACTACGAGTTGCTCTCGTTGTTGGGCTCGGGTGGCACCAGTGACGTGCACTTCGCCCGCGTGACCGGGGGCCCGCGCCAGGGGGAATTCGTGGCGGTCAAGCGTCTGCACAAACGCCGCGCGCAGGATCCTTCGGCGGTGCGCGCGTTCGAAGCCGAAGCGAAGACGCTCTCGTTGTTCAAGCACCCGAACATCGTGCGTGCGCTCGATACGGTGGTGTTCGAGGGCCATCACTGCCTGGTGATGGAAGTCATCGAAGGCCGTGACCTGGGCCAGATTCTCCGTCGCTGCCGCTCGCGCAAGAAGCAGCTGCCGATCGACGTGGCCTGCTTCATGGCGAAGGTGCTGCTCGATGCGCTCTGCGCGGTGCACGGCGCGAAGGATGAAGCGGGCGCGCCGCTCGAGCTGGTTCACGGGGATGTTTCGCCTCACAACCTGTTCATCTCGAAGGGGGGGCTCATCAAGCTGGGCGACTTCGGGCTCGCGCGCCGTTCAGGAACAGAAGGCGCGCGCGCGGTGAAAGAGGGCCGGCCCAGCTATCTGTCTCCCGATGCGCTGTCGGGTGAAGTGGCGACCTCAGGCGATCTCTGGGCGGCGGCGGTCACGCTGTATGAACTGCTCACGCTCGAGCAGCCGTTCACCGGCAACAGTCTCGATGAATTGACGAACGCAATTCGCAGCAGCCGCGAACTGGCATTACGAGAGCGGCGCGATGAATGCTCTGGGCCGCTGGAGGCGGTGCTGCGGCAAGCGCTCGAGAAGAATCGGATGCTGCGATTTCAGGACGCGAAGGTGTTCGCCGATGCGGTCTCGGTGCACTTCCACCCCGTGCGCACGCCCCTGCGGGTCGCCAGCGTGGTTCGCGACCTCTACGCGTGAGCTTCATGAGCGCTGGATGACAGCGCGGACCTCGGCGAGGCGTCCTGCTGCGACGGCGTCTCGCGGCCCGACGATGAAGAGCCGCCCGGCCCCACAGAAGTTCCACGGATGGTCCGACTCGAGTTGAAGCAGCGCCACCCAGCCCATCGCCTCGTGCTCGAGCGTCTCGAAGTCGGCGTCACGACCCAGCTCGCGAAGCGCCTCGACGATCGCCTCGTCTTGCACCGAGTGCGAGTGGCCCAGAAGCTGGTGCGCGAAGCCGGACTGACGCGCAGCCTGGTATTCCTCGAACGGCGCCCCGGTGCCTGCCTCGTCGAGCTCTTCGAGCAGCGCGCTCACCGGCCCCCAGCAATGATCCGGCGCGTCGATGAACGGCACGAGCGAGCAGCCCTCGTGCGGAAGCTGCAGCCCCATCGACGTCGGCACGCCCTGGCCTTCGACGAGGCGAACCTCGAAGACGTCGTTCCACTTCTTCATCCCTCGTCGCTGCACGCTCACGCGCGGATCGCCGTCGTCATGCAACCCGAAGAGCAGCAGCCGGCCTGAAGTGGGCAGCCACCCGGGGACGGAGCTCTCGCTGAGGTCGAGCTCGAGGAGCAGCGGCAGAGGCGTGCCGTTTCGCAGCGGCCACTTAAAGTCGGCGGGTACGGTGGCGCTACCACCCCGGTGCGAACGCCCGGTCGTGTTGCCATCGAAACGAAGCCCCACCGCAGGCCGGGCGTCCTTCTCGACGAGGCGATCGAGCGCCGTCGGTTCCGGCCGCAACGAGGCGAGGTCGAACACTTCACCGCCCGCCGGAAGTACGCGCTCGAACTCGACGCGGCCATTGGGCGTGTCGAGCGGCTCGAGCTCTCCGTCAGGTGCGAACAGGACCGTCGGAAGACCCTTCATGGTCACCTTCGGATTCCGGGGCCGCTGGGTCGCCAGGCGGTCGAGCAGATGCAGTGCGAGGGCGGGCACCTCTTCGCCGCTCACACGCATCGTCAACTCGTATCCTTCTCCGCTCAGTTCGTACCGGTAGGGCCTGAGGTCGAGCGCGGTCAGCCCCATGGTCATCAGCGCCCAGTGACCGTCACAGCGCCACGCAGCCACGCTGGTGAGGTGCTCGAGCCCTTCGGTCAGAATGTGCGGTGAGCCCTTCCAGCAGCGAGCGCCGGCTTCGATCAGTGCTTCATCGCCGCGCTGGAGCGACGGTTCTTCGAGAAATGGTTCTGGCGGTGGGGCCGCGACGACTTCGGGTTGCGGGGCTTCGATCCGAGGCAGCGGCTTCATACAGAACGAGCAGTACTTGTCCGTGTCGCGCGTCGCGGCAAGGCAGCTGGAACATCGAGGCATGTGAGAAACCTATCGCGCGCCCGTGCACCTGAATCGACCGTGTGCTGGTCGGGAGAGAGCTGGGCGGCGCGGCCTGAGAAGCTGCGCTAAAATCGGGTCATGTCGGCACAGCGTGCAGCGCATTTCCTCCAGCACCTCGCGGAACGACGCAGCTCACTGCGGGACGAGATCGAGGACGACATCTCGGGCATGCGGGGCATGAGCCTGGAGGAACGAGGCAAACTCCTCGAGTCAGTGTGTCGCGATGCCATGGCGATCCTCCACGGCAGGCCGGACTTCGAGCGGGCGATTCAGCACCAGGACCAGCGGAGCGCCGAGTCGATGTCGACGTGGTTGCGCCTCGTCAAGGGGTACCGGGCCGATGGACGCCACTGAAGGGGCCGTTCATTTCGCGACTGCTCTCCAGCGTGCGGGTATTCCCCATGCAATCGGCGGCGCCATTGCCTACGGCTTCTTTGGTGCTGTCCACGGTACGCACGACGTCGACATCTACCTCTTCGTACCCGGAGACGCGGCGGGGCCAGCACTCGACGCGCTGATTGCCGCCGGCCTGGAGATCGATGCGCCGCTCGCGCTGGCGACCGCTGCCGAACGCGGCGACGCTCGCGGTCGTTTCAGGGGGCTTCCGATCGACGTGTTCTTCAACTCGATTCCCGTGCACGACAGCGCCGCTACGCGCGCGAAGGAAGTCATGCTCCACGGGGTGCGCCTGCGGGTGCTCTCTGCGGAAGACATCGCGGTCTTCAAGATGCTCTTCTTCCGCGGCAAGGATCTCGTCGACGTCGAGCGACTGCTCGGCATCATGCAGGGTTCGCTCGATCTCGCTTACGTGCGCGCGGCCTTGCTCGAGGTGGTCGGTGAGGACGACTACCGAACGAAAAAATGGGACGAGCTCGTCGCGCAGTTGGTCAGCGCGTAGCCGCTTTCTGGCCTGGCCTCGTTCAGTCTGCGTTCGACCCGACTTTGCGTGTTCTGTCGGTTGCGACCTCGGGCACTGAGAATCAGCGTGGCTTCAGCAGCAGCCGCTTGAAGCGGAGGCCCTGAAGCGCGGGGATCATCGCGAGCGCGAAGCCCGGCCCCTCGTCGGTGAGTTCAGCCGACGGCAGGTACCGCACGTCGAGCGCCGCGGGGAGGATCGCATCGGCCGTCTTCCATGTGCCGCGCGAGAAGGTCTCGACCCATGCGTGCCCGAATGCGCCCGGCGAGCCGTTCGTCGTCACCAATACAGTGCCCAGCATCACCCGAGCCGGAAAGCCGTAGCGTCGGAGGATCGCGGCCAGCAGCACCGCGTGTTCACTGCAATCACCCTCGCGCGTCGCTGCCACCTTGGAGGCGAGGTCGAAGTTCCGGCTCAACGATTTATTCGAGATGTAGGCGCCCGTGAAAGCGACCAGGTCCGCGACCGTGGGTTTGCTCCTGGGCTGCTTTTCCAGCTCAGCCCAGATGGCGTTGAAGACCGGCTCCTTGAAATCCATCACCCACGAATCGCCGCGGTGGCGAGGCGCGACCGGGTCCTTCATCACCGGCTCGGTGAGTGAGCGCACCGTGGCGACCCCTTTGTCCGGGTGGAGCCCGCGGCGTTGCAGGAAGAGCGGCGCGTCAGGTTGATCCAGCTCGACCACCAGCTGCACCTGATCCCAGTGCACTTCGCCCTGCACCTCTGAGATGACGGCGAGCTGGTGCAGGAACTTTTCCGCGGGTGGACTTGCAGCCATTGCCGCGGTGAGCAGCGCGAGGCACATCACTCGGGCTTGCCCTCGATGAACTTGCGCGTGGAGTGCAGCACGAAGGTGCCGAGCTGAAGCTCCGTCGCCTCGGAGTCTCCGTTCGCGTCGACCGTCGCGATCATCTTGAGCTGCGGAGTCGAGAGCTCGACCACCCTGGGCCCTGAGGACAGTCGGCGCACCACGAACACCGTCGGCGCGAGGGGCGTCAGATCAGGGAGATACTGCTCGACCTCCAGCTGCTTGACCTTGTCGGTGAGCAGCTCGTTCTTGAGCGCACGGCCCAGGAGCACGTCAGACTCGAACCCGCGCGCGCCCTTCGTCTTGAAGCTGCCCGACAGCGCCTTGCCCGACGAGGTGCCCGCGTAGGTGTAGAGGCGGCCGCCGTGGTGCGTCGCGAGCATGTTGAGCTGAAGCTCTCCGTTCGTCGCGGCGATGACGCGGCGTGCGCTGATGATGCTGTCCGCGTCGAGGTCGCTGATGGTGGCCGAGTCTTGCGCCATCCATTCGGTGGCAGAGCGGGGGAGCAGCAAGGTGCTGACGGTCGCGATGTGTTGCACGCCGTCGGCGGTCTTCGTGAAGCGCACGGTGTCGAAGCCGACGGGCACTCCGTTGAGCGTGTCGATGGAGACCGTTCGATAGGTGGTGACGGGGCCGGTCTCAGGCGCGGAGCGGGCGAGGATCGCCGCGAGCCTCGTGGTGATGCGCTGGAACGACTTTTGGTAGCCGGGCTCGTCGTGAAGGCAGAAGACCGGAGAGCCCGTGTCGGGGAACACGGCGAGCTTGAGCTGCCCGCCCTGCTTCCCCGTGGGTGCGTCGACCAGGTAGTTGAGCTCGACGAAGAGCGCAGGCGCGCGCTCCACCACCTCGACGGCCACCAGGCGAATGGAGGCGACGGCGAACCGCGACTTCACCTGCGCGATGGCGCGCGCGATCGTTGCGCCCGCGTCGATGGGCGTCGGGTACAGGAAGCACTGCACCTGCAGCTGGGTGCCGATGGGCAACTTGAGCTCGATGAACTTCTTCTCGGCGTCCGGCTTGACCTCCACGGGGCCCGCGGCCTCGATCTTCACGCGCCGCGTACCGAGGTCGACGAGCTCTTCACCGACCGAATGCGGCAGCTCGCGCTCGATCAGCTGGTCGAGGGTCTGCGGCGCGGGAGCGGGTGGCTTCGGCTGCGCGACCTCGACAGGATTCTTCGTGCAGCTGCAAACCAGCACCGCCACCGCCACCAGAAGTCTTCTCATGAGCAGAAGGCTCTCACGCTGGAGAGTGAATAGCCCGCGGCGACTCTGGCTCAACTGCCTTCTTGGTGTCGACCTTCACGGTGATGGCGCCGTGGGGGCCGCCGGCCGCAAGCTCATCATCCAAGACATCTTAACGATGCGACTCCTGCTTTTCGCGACCAGCGTTCTGTTCAGGACGGTCGCGGGTGGCCCGGAAGGATCCCGTCTCCCCGTCTCGGCGACGGCTCTCGGTTCGCCGGGTTGTTCTTCTTGCTCTTGTTCTTCTGGTAGGTTTGCAGTCAACGCCAGCGGGGAGGTTCCGTGTGTGTACCAGGCATTATTTGCTTGAATTTCTAGACCGCTGTCGAACACTCCAGCTGCTCTCCGTGTTGGCCTTCTGCCTCACGAGTCTGACTGCGCGTTCTGAAGATGGCGGAACACGTGAGTTTCGAAATAGCGGCGTCGAGACGTCGTTCATCGCAAATGCTTTCTCCTGTTCAGCCGAAAAGATGGAGGAACCACCGCCTGAGCGGATTGCGTACGCAGAGGTGCCAAGAAGGGTCGCCTCCCTGCTGAAAGAACAGGGGTACATGACCGATACCGAAGGCAAGGCTCTCACCGCAATCGAGTCACCATTTGAGGTCTTTCGCGGAGCGAACATGCAGAGGCTCCGCTCACCTGTCGTTGGGCTTGGGATTGGGTACTGGCTGGTCGACATCGCTGCTGGCGCGGCACTCCGAAAAGCCAGCCAGGCCCCGAAGAGGGAACTCTTTGGTCGCGGCCACCTGGAAGCGCGTTCGTTCTCGCTCTACGAGGTACTGGAGGGAACACCAGCGTCGCCAGGCCTGGTGAGGTTCGAAGCACGAGAGTACGGAGCTCGAACCGGTTGGGGGCTCACCCAGCGGACGGGTCTTGTGTACGGGCGCCAAGGCCTCGACTCCATTGTCATCGTTGAAACTCATGATCTCGGCTCGATGCAGTGCGTAGCGCGCATTCGCTTTCCGCGCTCCGATGCCGGAATTACTGGGTTGGATGAAGTCCGGCTGTGTGCCGAGACAAGTTCGAACACCGACGACGAGAAGAAAAATGTCCGTCATGTCTTTTACGCGAGGCGCAGAACATGCTCGCCTCGCTGATAGCAACGCTTCTGCTCGCGGAGCCCCACGCCTCGGTAACAGAACAACTACGTCGCACAGAGGGATTGGAAACACCCGCTCCACCAATTGACGTTGCCCCGTGTACTCAATGTCACCTGAAACAGACTGAGCAGTGGTTGCAGTCTCGACACTCGATCAGCGCGACGAACGAATTGTTCGTCGATGGCTTTCAAGCTGAAGGGGCACAAAGGCGATGTTTATCCTGTCATGCCCCGGGCGCCGAACTGTTGAGCGAACCAATCACCAAGGCGGGGGTTTCGTGTGTTCATTGTCATTCTGTTGGGCCAGGGCACAGGCTGGTCGACCGAGACTCGCTGCGCAGTGCTGAGTTCTGTGCTGCTTGTCATCAGTTTCATTTCGACATGCCGACCGCTTCGAAGGTCGTGCTGGCTTCTTCTCTGGCGCAATCGACGTTTGATGAATGGAGCGAATACCGGGCCGGTGGGGGCACGGAAACGTGTCAAGGCTGTCACATGCCCGGTGGTGATCATCGGATGCTGGGAGGCCATGACCCTGACGTTCTTCGGACTGGTCTTGAAGTCCGACGGGAAAAGAATGGCGTCGTTCTTCATTCATCGAACGTCGGCCATTACTTCCCCACTGGGGACGTATTTCGGGCT
This sequence comes from Archangium sp., assembly GCA_043737315.1. GTDB lineage: Bacteria > Myxococcota > Myxococcia > Myxococcales > Myxococcaceae > Archangium_A. The sequence continues at coordinate 811 of JAYTAT010000829.1, read as the reverse complement.
CTCGTCATCACTGCGTTCGACCAATCAGGTCGAACGCTTCAGGTCATTCGGTTGAAGCGGGAGTTCCGCTTCGGGCGAGGCATACGCACCCTCACGCGCGATACACGACTTCGCCCTTTCGAGACACGGTTCGTGAAACTGCCCGAGACGGCAACTGTCGTTGAAGTCAGGTATGAATTCGCCCCCGGGGTTTCGACCCTCGTCTGGACTGACGCAGAGCAACAGCGGGGTCGCAAAAACTGAGGCGGCGGACTGACCGCGGCTCGACTTGTGGAGTGGCGCCGGTACCAGTTTTCTGAGTCAGGCATGCCTTGCCTTGCGCTCCTTTTTCTTCGTCGTCGTTACGCCAGGCCTCGCGTCTTCGTGCGGCGCTCCCACCCCGAGGTGTGATTCTCGCTCGTGCTCCACCGGAAGCTGCGACTCGGCCGGAAGCTGCCAGCCCGGCGTTTGCATCCAAGCTTGGGGCGCCTTCGGCAACGCTTGCCAGAGGTGCGCCTTCGGACAGCTGTGCGGCGTTTGCGGCTCGCCCTCGAGGGGCGGTGGGTCGGGTGGCGGGGCCACGGGCGGTGGCGGTGGCGGATGAAGCGGCGGCGGCTCAGGTCGGCTGTGCGCTGGAGGCAATTCGGTTTTCTGCTCCGACGCGTCCGACAACTGGTGCGGTACCCAAGGCTGTGTTGTCGGCGCGACCGCGTGTAGGGCCGGGAATTCTATTTCGTGTTCCGACGCCATTGAGCACTGGACGGGCACCGACTGCTGCCTCCAGCGCGTCACCGTGTGCACCACCGGCAACTCAGTTTCCTGTTTGGACGCG
>JAYTAT010000828.1:0-1025 GCA_043737315.1 Archangium sp. | reverse complement strand
CCCACCACGGCAACCTGGGTGCGCTGAACCCGGCCGAGCGCGAAGACCTGGTCGGGTATCTCGAATCGCTCTGACCGCGCGCAGTCGAAATGCCACTTGAACCCGTCGGGGCGCGGCGCTCAGCTGCGGCCCATGCGCCCTGTTCTGCTCGCTGGTTCTTCGCACCCCGCCCTGGCCAGGAACGTCGCGGCCGCGTTGCAGCTCTCGCTGGGGCGTTGCGGTCTCGAACGATTCCCCGACGGCGAGCTCGACGTGCAGCTCGAGGAAAATGTCCGCGGCGCAGAGGTCTTCATCATTCAGGCGCTGACGGCGCCCGTCGGTGAACACCTGCTCGAGCTCGCCCTGATGAGCGATGCCTGCCAGCGCCTGGGTGCACGCTCGGTCACCGCCGTCATTCCCTACCTCGGCTACGCGCGGCACGATCGCCGGGTCTCTGGCATCGAGCCGTTGGGCGCCCGCGTGGTGGCTGAGCTCATCGCTGCGGGCCGGGTCGATCGCGTCATCTGTCTTGACCTCCACAGCCGCGCGGTCGAAGGCTGCTTTCCCCGGCCGGTCGAACACGCCGACGCCCTGCCCCTGCTCATCGCGCACCTGCGCTCGACGCTCGTCTTGCCGGCGGTGGTCGTCTCGCCCGACCTGGGCGCGGTGAAGCGGGCCGAGGCGTTCGCCAAGGCCCTCGGTCTTCCGGTCGCCGTGGTGCACAAGCAGCGAATCTCGGGTTCCGAGGTCAAGGCGATGGGCGTGGTGGGCGACGTGTCGGGCCGCCACGTGATCGTGGTCGACGACATGATCGCCACTGGCGGAACCCTGGCGGCGGCGGTGCAGACGGTGATCGAACACGGCGCCCAATCGCCCGTGACGGTGGTCGCCTCGCATGGGCTCTTCGTGGGGCCCGCGCAGGATCGGCTGGCGGTGCTGCCGCTCGCACGCGTGGTGGTGACCGACAGCGTGCCGTTCAATGGCACTGCGCGTTTTCCGCTCGAGGTGGTCGGCGCTGCGCCCGCGCTGGCCGATGTGATTCGCCG
>JAYTAT010000827.1:0-2946 GCA_043737315.1 Archangium sp. | reverse complement strand
GGCTCAGCAGCATGCCGCGTTCGCGATATTCGAGCCGCACCTTCGTTTCGGCCTGGCCTGGCAGGGCACGCTGATACGCGTCTTGCGCGAGCAGCGCTTGTGCCCGGCCCTGGCGCTCGAGCTGCTGCAGCGCGTCGTGCTCCCAGGGCCCGCCGCGCGGCGAGACGTCACCCGCGGCGCCCTGCACGTACACCACCGGAACGCCCAGCGTGTCTGACGCGTAGAGCTCGAACGCCCCCGGCGCCTCGGTGGACTGGAGCGTGTTCCCGCTGCCCAGCACCGTGCCGTGCATCGCGAAATGCACCAGCGCCGTGAGCGGCCGCACCGGAACGCCCAGCTCATTGACCACGTCGATGCGGATGACGGTGAGCGCGGTGTCGCGGAAGTCGCGCCCGTAGATGGGATCATTCTCGCAGCGGCGATCTGAGTTGAAGTCGCCCGCTTCGACGGTGGCCACGCCGAGGCTCACCGGCTCGAGCCCGGCGAACGCTTCGGTGATTGCTTCCATGATGGCTCGGGTCATCCGCGCTTCGACCTCGGCGTCGTAGTGATCCATCACCAGAGACACGAAGTCGGTGCCGGTGGCCGAGCCCAATCGCGCGGGCGGCATGATGCGCGCCGGCCCCGCGTGGGTGTGCGTGGCGAACAGAAGCAGGTGTGCCGTTTCGCCGGTGGCCGCAAGCGTGCTCATCACCCGGCTGCGCAGCGTGGGCGAGACGAGCGTGGTGTCGAGGCGCACGAAGGCCAGCCGGGTCAGCCCGTTGGTGAAGGCCACCACGCGCACGGTGGGATCCGTATGAATGCCCTGGCTCGCAGGCAGCTGCCGGGCCCAGGCAGAGCCGGGATCACTCGCAGGCCGCGTGCGCAGGTAGCCGCCCATCGCGATGCCCACGGGCAGGTCGAGACGACGGGTCGCCACGCCGGCTTTCAACGGACCGGGCTCGGGGGGCTGAGGCGGCGCGGGTGGGCAGGCGCTGAAGACGACGAACGAAACCAGGGCCAACGAACGCAGCGACGTCATGGCGCAGACCTACTGGAGCGCGGGCAGGGAAGAAACGAAGTGCGTGGACACATTTTGAGCACTCCGTTCTCACTGCTGCTCATGCCACCCTTCTTCCGGGTGGAAGCGAGAGATGGCGGGGGGCCCGGGCGCGCCGAGCAATCCTCGTTCCGGTAGCTGAGCTCGAGGGCGAGCCCTCATCACGGGTCACTTCATGCCGACGAAGAGTGTCTGCACGTCGTCGTCTTCGTCGATCTGTGCGAGGAACTTCTCCACCTGGGCCAGGTGCTCGGGCGCCACGGTGACCGGGTTCTTTGCTTTCCACACCAGCGCAGCCGACTCGACCTTCCACCCCGCCGCTTCCAGCGCCTTGCGCACGGCGTCGAGGTCGGTGGGCTCGGTGTAGAAGTGCGTCACCCCTTCTTCACCCACTTCGAGGTCCTGCGCGCTCGCTTCGATGGCCGCGGTCTCGGGGTCTGCGCCCGCCGGCGCCTTCGCGTCGATGGCACCCAGCCGGCTGAAGTCCCACGAGATGGCGCCGGTCGCGGCGATCTGCCCGGTGCGGAAATGCTGGCGGATGTTGCTGGCCGTGCGCGTGCGATTGTCGGTGAGGCACTCCACGATGAGCGGCACCTGGTGCGGCGCGAAGCCTTCGTAGGTGACCGTCTCGTAGTTCACTTCTTCGTCGAGCTGACCTGAGCCCTTCTTAATCACCCGCTCGAGGGTGTCCTTCGTCATGCTGACCTTCTTGGCGAACTCGATGGCGATGCGCAGGCGCGCGTTGGTCGATGGGTCCGCGCCGGCCTTGGCGGCCATCAACAGTTCCTTGGCGGCCTTGCTCAAGAGCTTGCCCCTGGCGGCCGAGTTCGCCTCTTTGCCCTTCAGCTTCCACTGTGCGCCCATGGTCTCGACGTACCCGATTTGAGTGGGGTCCCGCCACGGTGATTCACGGGGCCACGTCGTGGCGATCCACAGACGCGGGTACCTGCGGCTCGAGCGACATCCACGAGTCCCGCGAAGCGGTGCCGTTCAAGACACCCGCTTCGAGGGGCCCGGCAACACCGATTAGAAGTTGAGCAGGATGCCCAGCTTGATGCCCGGGTAGCCGGCTTCGGCGCGCAGCCCAAAGCTCTTGTTGAGCATGAAGTTCAAGCCGATCGCGGTGGTGAAGTCGGGCCACACGCTCTGGTTCAGGTAGCCCGGCCAGATGCGCAACGCGACGCCCGCCTTGGCATACACGGCGAAGTTGTCAGTGAAGTGGAAGGTCCACAACACCGAGACCGGAATCCACAATGCGAAGGGGTTGCGGAAGCCGAGGAAGAAGACGACGTCAGCGCCGAAGTCGATGCCGAACTCGTCGTTGACCGGGGGAATGAAGCCGTCCTTCACGAGCGGGATGTAGAAGGTGCCGCCCACGCCGATGGGGAAGCCGCCGAGCCCGAAGTAGCCGTAGGGCAGCACGGCGAAGAGGGCCAACCGGGTCGAGCGCTCTTGCGGCGAGCCATCGAGCAGGTAGCCAGAGCGGTGCATGCCGCCGCCGTCCTGGGCAAACGCAGCCGAGGAGGCGAGGACGGCGGAGAGAAGCGCCAGTCGAGTGAGATTTTTCATGGTGATGGTCATACCTCGACCTGCAAATACGACACCTTTTTTGCCCTCTGAACGACGTCTCAGGACGCGCAAAGCACGCGCGTGATGTGTTGGCTGGCGCAAAATCAAACCCAGCTGATCTGAAACCTCGCTGAGTGCCCGTTGAACTCAGAGACCAGCACCTGGGGTGACTTTGCACCGGCGATGAGCAACCCCTGCTCGAGCACGCCCGCGATGTAGTGCGGGTTGCCGTTGCACTCGTTGACGGTGCCCTCGCACGAGTTGGGCCCGGTGTGCGAAAGCGACGCCTCGATGAAGTTGTTCCCGCTGCGCAGGGTCGAGTTGATCCGCCCCAGAAT
>JAYTAT010000826.1:0-2950 GCA_043737315.1 Archangium sp. | reverse complement strand
TCGCAGGCTCGTTCTTCACCATCGCGCCCGCGTGCGTCGTCATCGCCGTGCTCGGTGTGTGGACCACCGCTCGCCTTTCCAAAGAGCGCGCCGTCTCGACGCGCAACGCGTGGTGGTTGGCCGGCACCTATGCCTTCGCGTACCTCGCATGGCAGCGGGTCGATCAGCTCGTGCCGGCGCTCGTGTGGACCTGGTGGGATCAGCTCAAGCTGATGCTTGGCTACGCGGCTGCGCCGATGCCGGCCTCGTACGCGTCGGTCTACCAGGCGCTCTTCGTGGCGGTGGGCGCGCTCGTCGCGGGCATCAAGTGGCACCGCTCTGCGAAGACCGGGCGCAGCCTCTGGGCCCACATCTGGCTGCGTTGCTCTTCGGTGGCCGGTGCCGCCGCCGGCGCGCTCGCGATGGTCAGCGTCAGCTCAGATGCGCGCCCCGCGTTGGTGGCGTTGCCGTTGTTGCTCCTGCCCCTGCTCGCCGTGGGCTTCTTCACGCGCCGCGCCGACGCGATGGCCGCGGGCAGCGTGCTTTCCGTCTTCTTCGCTTTTGCGCTCGGCCTCACGTTCGCGCCGGGCTGGCCGGCCGCGGTGGTGGCGATGGGGCTCGCGCTGGGTGCCCACGGCCTGCCGGTTCTGCGTGAGACGCGCGTGCTGCGCCGCTGGCTCGCCGGTGCGGCCCTGACTTCGGGCGCAGTGGCCTTCGGCTTCGCGGGCCTGTCCCTGGGACCCGTCGCATTGTTCACCCTGGTGCTCGGCGCTGTGGCCTGCGTGCTCGCCGGCCGGGCGATCCACCGGCAGGTGCAAATGTTCGCCTGGTTCTCCGCGCTCATTCCGCTCACCGCCATCCAATCTCCTGCGGTGGTGGCGCTCGCGGCGTTGGCGGGCGCAGGGCTCCTCTTCGTGCGAGGCCGTCGTTGGCGCACCACCATCCCCGCGGTGGCGACGATGGCCCTCTTCGCCCCGGCGTGGACGCTCGCCCACGCCTCGCAGTTCGACCTGAAGGCGGTCGTCACCATCGCCGCTGCCGGTCTGTTGGCGGCGCTTCCACTGCGCCGCGCGTGGTGGGTCGCTGCCTTCGCCGGGGGCACCCTGGGCGCCTTTCTCGCGCCTTCGTTCACCCTGCTGCTCCCTGCAGGGTGCACCTGGTTCATCTCAGCCGTCGTGCTGGGCCTGCTGTCCGCATTCGTGAACAAGAAGGTGCGAGGCGTGCTCGAAGCACCCGCGCTCGTCGCGCTGGTGGTGTCGATCGCGCCCGGCCTGGGCTTTTGGCCACACTGGAGCAACACCATGAGCCTGCTCTGCGCCGGCGTGCTCACGGCGATCGCCTCGCTGCACGCCGTTTCAAAGGGCCGCACGTGGCAGGGCTCGTTGTTGGCTGCGCTCGGCGTGGCGGCCTCGTTGGCCACCTTGCTGACGCCGGGTCACGCAGGGGTCGCCATCGCGGCGGTGCTGCTGCTCGCGACGCCGGCGCTGCTCGCGTGGCTCACCGTTCCGGCCGCGGCGCTCGTGCTGAGCCTGGCCTGGGTCAGCACCCCGTATGCGCTGCTGGGCATCGCGACGGCCACTGCGTTTCTGGCGCTGCTGGAGGAAAACGATTGGGCGTGGCGCAACCTCCTCAATCAATCGAAGCTCACGCTGGCCGCCAGCTTGACCTCGGCAGTTGCTTTGATGGCCGCGCTGGTCCTGGGCGCGAGCGTGCCGCTTTCACTCGCGGCGGCGTTGCTCCCGGTGGTGTGGGCGCGCGCGAACCGGCGTGCTGAGCCGCTCGCGCTGGGCGTGGCCTTCGCCGCGGTGGCAGGGCCGTGGTGGCTCGCGCTGGTGGTCGCGCTTTCATCAGGCCGGCTGCTGCCGCTCGTTTCGGTTCGCCGTCGGCTCGGCTTGCCCACGCTCGAAGCCGGGCCCGAACGGCTGGTGGTGGAGCAGCTCGCGCTCTTTCTGGTCGCCGCATCCGTCGCGTGCCTCGCGGTGGCCTTCGAGCCCGCGCGCGCGGTGGCGTGGTTCGCCGTGTTGCTCCTGATGGGGGGCGTGCAGCCCGCGGTGCGGCTCGCCGTCGCTGTGGCCATCGCCGTACCCTTCGAGCCGATGCGCGCGCCCGCGGTGGGCGTGCTGATGGCGCTCGGAGCGGCCGCTCATCACGCGCCCGCGCAGCTCAAGCGCCTGCTGGGCGTACGCTCGCTGCAGTACGTCGAGCCGCTCGCGTTGGTGCTGGCCATCGCCGGTGCAGCCAGCCTCGCCGTCATCACGCCACTGGCCAGCGTCCCCGTCGCGTGGGTCTTCGGCCTTGCATTGGTGGGCTTGCTGGTAGGCGCACGCCTGAGCCGGGGCACCAGCCGCCGTGCTTTTGCCGCGGGTGCTTGCGTCGCGCTCGGTGGCGTCGTCGCGTTGCTCGCCCCTCAGTGGATGTTGCCGGTGACGGTGGGTGTCGGCGCCGTGCTGCTGGGCGTAGCCGGGTTGATCCCGGTCGCGATCCTGGCAGCGGGTCTCGACGTGCATGCGTCGCTGCAGCGCGTGGAGCCGATGTTCGCGCCGCAGATTTTCCCCGTCGCACTGCTGGCCGCCTTCGCTGCGATGGCGCTTCGTTCCACGCGTGCGTCGACGTACGCCGCCGCGCTCTGGCGGTGGGTGGGCCGCGAATCGGAGACCGCGCTCTCAGGTTTATTCTTCTGGGGCGCGTGGGGCCTGGGCACCTTGCTCCTGGCGCACCAGGATCCGCGCGCTTTGTGGCTCGCGCCGCTGCTGCTGGTGACGGCGCGTCGTGCGGAAGCGGTGGCGGGCCTGCTGTTCGCTTCGTTTGCTGCCGCGGTGCTCTTGCCTTCCCACCTCGCCGTGCCGCTCGTCGGGATGGCCTCACTGGGCTTTGCGTGGGCCAGCACCCGGTACACCCAGGTGCGGGTCGCAAAAGTCTGGCGCCATGCTTCGTGGCTGCTCGCGCTGCTGGGCATGGTGCTCGCCGGAGT
>JAYTAT010000825.1:0-1027 GCA_043737315.1 Archangium sp. | reverse complement strand
ATCTCGTGCATGGGCCTGACCCCGCGACCGCTGCGGCCGAGCCCGAGCTCTACGGGTATGTCGATCGCAGCCCCGAGCTCATCGACGCGCTCTTCTCGGTACAGCAGGCACACCCCGAGCGGGTGCACGTGGTGCTCGGGAACCATGACGCAGGACACGTCGGCCTCGAGCACACCTCGAAGTTCCACCCCGATGAGGTCGAAGCGCTCGAGGCGCGCTTGTCTGACGTTCAGCGCGGGCGACTCGAGCAGCTCTTGGGCGACGCGTTGTTGCTGATGCTCGCGCCCTGCGGACTGGTCTTGAGTCACGGCTCTGGTGGTGACGCGGTGACGTCGCTCGCGGTGCTCGACGGGCCGCTGCGCAGTGAGGCGCGCGACGAGCACACCCGCGCCGTCAACGAGCTGCTCTGGAGCTACGGCCAACTCAGCGAAGTCACGGCGCGCCTGCTCTCGCGGCTCAGTGAACAGACGGGTCTGTCGTTGCACGTCGTGGTGCACGGCCACGATCGAGACCCCTCGGGCTGGTTCATCGAGGGCGGCAACCAGGTGCAGCCAGTCATCTTCGGCGCGCTGCCACAGAACAAACGCTACCTCTGGCTCGACCTGGGCTGTCGATACCTCTCACCCGACGACCTGCGTGAAGGCCACGAGGTGCTTCGGCTCCACGGTTGAAAGACGGCTACTTCTTCGGCGGCATCGCCTTCATCAGCCCCAGGTGAGACCGCCGCTGACAAGCCGAACCTGATGAACCACGCGTACACAAAGACCGCGTCGGAGAAGTTCTTCTCGGTCTTGATGAACCCGCGCTCTGCAGAAAGCCAGGCACCCTGGGCAGCACGCCGAGCACGAGCGCAATCATCGCCGGGGCGTTGACGCCTGCGTACTTGCAGTTGGGCGATACAGCTGTGCGACGTCGTGCTCTCGGCCTCTCACCACCCAGCAGTCCATCACCATCATGCCTTCGATGGGCCCCAGCAACGCCGGGTAGCCGATGAGCCAGTCGAAGATGTCCGTGTCGGCCGTCGCGA
>JAYTAT010000824.1:0-1027 GCA_043737315.1 Archangium sp. | reverse complement strand
CACCACCGCCGCCCGCTTCGTGAAACGCAAGACAGGTCAACTTGCCCCCGCCACCACCACTCGAACCGCCCACGCCTTCACGGCCCGGCTGCCCTGATTTCGCCGACAGCGCAAAGAGCCACACGCCCGACGCATTCACGTAACCCGCATCCTGAACGCTCATGCCACGTGCACCAGGTGCCGGCATCGCTCCGGGCCCACCGCTGAGTCCGTTGCCCGCGATGTGACACCCACCCCACCCACCCGCGCCGGCCAGGAGGCCCAGCCCCCAGTCGCCGTTCGGGCTCGAGCCTGCGCCGCCGTTGCCACCGCGATGGCCGCTGCCAGAACCCGCGCTCAGTCCACCCACGCCCCCACGTGTGCTGGTGTTCGAGGCCCCCCGCGTCGCGTTCTCACCGGGAAAGCCCGCCGCACCTCTCGCACCGGGACTGCCCGAAGCACCATCAAAGCCCGCGCCTGCTTGACCCGTCGCGAGATGAACGAAGCGCAGAGAGAGAAACGTGCCGCTGTTCATCACGCGCAGCGCCTGTGCGGCGTTGCCCCGGGTCGCATCGGCGCCCTGAATGACCACCCGCTCGAGCGTGGTCGCAGAGGTGAGCCGATCGATCGGCAGGCCCGTCGACGGAGTGTTGATGATCGCACGCGAAGAGGGGTTCGATGACCGGCGCCAGGTCGCGTCGTAGCCGCCGAAGAGACTGATGCCTGAGCTCCAGCTCGACGGAGACAGGTAGCTGCCCGCGGCGATGAAGATCTGCCGCTTGCCACTCGAGCTGGCGATCGCCAATGCCCGCGTGAGGGTCGCGACCGGTGCGGTCTTCGCGCCTGAGTTCGAGTCCTGCCCGGCCTGCGACAGAAAGATGGCCTGGCTCGCGTCACCGTCGATGCCGTCGCAGTTGGTGTCTTCGAAGAGATCATCTGGCGCGTCGAGCGTGCTCGCGCAGACGCAGCGCAGCTGGGGACCGCAGAGCTGAAACGGTCCACACGTGCTGCCGCTGCCGCATGAAGCGATTATTGCGCCGCACCCATC
>JAYTAT010000823.1:0-2955 GCA_043737315.1 Archangium sp. | reverse complement strand
GAATGAGCAACTCACCTGACGCCGAGAGCACGTAGCGATACCGATTTCCTCGCGCAGGCATGAAACCGAGTTCTTCGAATGACTGGGTGTACGTGTCGTGTTCGAGGAAATGCGCACGCTGTGCGTTGAAGACCGCCTTGAGGTTGCCTCGCACCTCGGCCTGCCTGGCCTTCAGATTGAAATTCAAGAAGTTCCGCACGGCGACCGCCGCCAGCGTCCCGATGCAGCAGATTGCCGAGACGCCGCCGATCGCCAGCACCACGAGGAACGCGGTGCTGCTCTTCGACGACCTGGGCGAAGCGTCGCTGCGACTCACGCGCCCAGGCCGAAAAAGAACGCAAAGCCCAGGCAGCACACCGACAGCGACAAGACGCCCACCACCAGAATGATGATGAGCCCCGTGTGATTCTTCTGCTCATCGTCGCGCTTCATTCGCCGACTTTCGTAGCCGCGAGCATCAACGCGATCGAAACGCAGTAGCAGGCGAAGCCCACCATGAAGAGCCACAGTGCCGCGTTGAGGTAGCCCGCCTTGTGATCACGCATGGCGAGCATGCGGGTGAGCGTCGCCTCGGTGTCATCGGTCAGCTCCTGCGTGAGCCACTTGAGCCGCAACACGCCGCCGATCGCCACGCCAGCGGCCCCGAGCACGATGAGAATTCCCGACGCGACCAGGTTTCGCGCGAGCTCGCTGGTCTGCGCGATGGCGCGGCCCGAGAACCCCGTGACGGTGATGACGATGCCCGAGAGCGACAGCATCACCTGCGTTCTGAGCACCAACACCGAGAGCTGCGACTGCACCAACTCGTAGGCCTTCACCGGGTCACCCCGGGTGAGGGTCAAGATGCGCTTCACTTCGTCTGCTGCGGCCATGAGGTGGGGGCAGTCTCGTGGTAGCAGCGTGTGCATGCAACGCCTCGTGCTCACCCTGTCAGTTCTGTTTCTCGTTGCGTGCGAGGAGCCTTACGTCGAGCGCACCACCCAGGTGAACTTCGACCCCGCGGGGGAAGGCTTCTGGGCCGTGCCGCTGCCCAGCGAGCTGCGCAAGCAGGAAGACGGCACGTACAACCTCGAGCGCTGGCCCGGTGCGCGGCCGACGCTGGTCAAGATGTGGCTGGAGACCATCGATGATCGCCTGCGTGATGGCTGGGGCGTCAACGCGGGCGCGTTCTTCATGCTCTCGGGCCCACTCGATTCGGCGACGCTCCCCACGGCTGCGCTCACGCTGACGAAAGAAGCGGCGATTCAGCTCATCGACATCGATCCCGACTCGAAGGAATACGGCCGCCGTTTTCCAGTCGACACCTCGTTCACCGCTGACGCCATCACCTACCGCCCCGCATCGTTGCTGGCCGTCACGCCGGTGCAGGGTTTTCCCCGCCGCGAGTCGACGCTCTACGCGGTGGTGCTGCTCGATGGGTTGCGAGACACAGCCGGAAAACCGCTGGGCCGCAGCCGCGCTTTTCATGACGCGCTGGAGCAGCTCCCGTCGGCAGACCCGAAAGCGAAGGCCGCGCTCGCCCCGCTGCGCAGCTACCTCGACATCTCGCGCTTCAGCCGCAACAAGGTGATCGGCGGCACGGTGTTCCGCACCATCGACCCCAACGCCACGCTCAAGAAGCTCGCCGCCTGGGTTGAGACGCTGCCCGCGCCCGTGCTCGAAGAGCCGTGGACCCGCATCGCGGCGTTCCCCGACTTCGTGCTCTACACCGCGCGGTATCGCGTGCCGCAGGTGCAACCCGGAGCGCGCCCCGGCAAGGGCCGCATCGTGTGGAGCGCGGATGGTCAGACGCCACTGCAGCAGGGAACACAGTCGGTGCGGCTCTCGCTGGGCATTCCCAAGACCGCCGCGCCTCCGACGGGTTTCCCCGTGACCATGTACCTGCACGGCAGCGGCGGGGAATACCGCGAGGTGATGGATCGTGGCCCGCTCCCGCAGACCTCGACGCGCGACATGCTGGGAAGCCCGCCGCTGGGCTCGGGTCCCTCGACGTTCCTCGCGCGCCGCGGCCTGGCCACCCTGGGCTTCGACTTTCCGCTGCACGGCGACCGCGACACCCCGCCCGACACCTCGGGTCTGCGGTTGTACGACCTCTTCGGTGACATCGACTCGACCGTCGACAACATGTCGGTCGCTGCGATGGAGGTGGTCTACCTCACGCGCCTGCTCACCACCGTCGAGCTCCCGGTCGAAGGCGGCGGCACCACGCGGGTCAACATGGCTCGCCTCTCGGCGATGGGCCACTCGATGGGCTCGACCATCGGCATTCCGGTCGCCACGGTGGATCCGCGCATCAAGGGCTACGTGTTCTCAGGTGCCGGCGGAATGTTGATCGAAGTGGCCACGCAGACGACGTATCCGGTCAACCTGCGCACCACGCTCGAGCTGTTGCTCAGCTTCAAAACCGGTGAAGTGCTCGACCGTTCGCATCCGCTGCTGCACGCGTTCCAGTCATTGTGGGACTCGACCGACCCGACCGCGAAGGCGCGTCACGTCGCGCGCGAACCCTACGAAGGCCAGGTGCCCAAGCCGTTCTTCCTGCCGCAGGGTCTGACCGACGGCTACTTCCACCCCGGCGCGCAGGCAGCGATCGGTGGCGCGCTCGGCACGACGTTGTTGGGTGAAGAGCTCGACCCCACCCTGCCCCGCACGCTCCGCCTCGATGGGCAGAGCACGTCGACCGCGTTCCCTTTGCGCAACAACCTGAACGGCGTGACCGCGGGCACCGTGCAATTGCAGACACCGTACGAGCTGGGTCACTTCATCATGTTCGATGTGGCGGGTACCGGCTCGCAGGTCGGCTGCTTCCTCGCGGGTGTCGGTACCTCAGAGGGGCCGGCGATCGTCTCAGCGCGTGGGCTCGACGAGTCCTGCAACTGAGGGTTGAGCTTCAGAAGCGGCCGCTGAAGACCAGCACGCCGCCCTGCGAAGTCGGCACGAACGCCACCAAAGGAG
>JAYTAT010000822.1:0-17909 GCA_043737315.1 Archangium sp. | reverse complement strand
CCGGTGAGCGCACCAAGGTGCTGCAGCAGAAACGCTTCAACACCATCACCGTCATCCGCGGCGCTGCGGCCACCGACTCTCGCGTCGGCCCTGCCGCTGCGGAATAAGCGACCACCATGTTCGCCGCGATCGCCAGTCTGCTGTTGGGCGGGGGAACATTCTTCCTCACGCTCGTCGTCATGGGCGTGCTGGGGAAGGCCTACGAGACCTACCAGGAGCGCTACATCGTCAAGTCGATGAACGACTTGAGCGACATGTTCCTGTTCATCGACCCCCGGCAGATGCTGGTGCTCAATATCGCCTCGATGATCGTGCTGGGCGGTTTCAGCTACCTGGTGATCAACCCGCTGGTGGCCGTCGGCGCGTTCATCTTCGGGTTCTTCCTGCCGATGATGATGGTCAAGCACTACCGGGTGAAGCGCATCAAGAAGTTCAACACCCAGCTGGTCGACGCGCTGCAGGCCATGGCCAACGCCTTCAAGGCAGGCCTCACTTTCCAGCAGGCCATCGAGCAGATCAGCAAAGACTCCATGCCCCCGCTGCAGCAGGAGTTCGGCCTGTTCGTCAAAGAGGCCAAGCTGGGCGTGCCGGTCGAAGAGGCGCTCAACAACATGAGCAAGCGGGTGGGCAGTGACGACCTCGAGCTGGTCTCCACCGCCACCAACATCAGCCGGCAGCTCGGCGGCAACATGGCCGAGATGTACGAGACGTTGTCGACCACCATCCGTGAGCGCTTTCGCCTCGAGGGCAAGATCGACGCGCTCACCGCGCAAGGCAAGCTGCAGGGCTGGGTGGTGTCGGCGATGCCGCTCATCCTGGGTGTGGTGCTCAACTACATGCGCCCCGACCTGATGCAGCCCATGCTCGATCACATCTTCGGCTACGTGCTCGTCTTCACGATCATGCTCATGGAGATCATGGGCGTCCTCATCATCCGTCGCATCACGAACATCGACATCTGAGGAGCGACGATGGGTGCTGAAATCTGGGTCACAGTGCTGATGGGTGTCGCGGCGGTGCTCTTCGCTGGCGCCGCGGGTATGGCGGGGCTCGGCGTCTCGAACGTCGTCTCGCCGTTCCTGGTCGAGGTGAAAGAAGAGTCTGCCGGTGGTGTCGCGGGTGCAGGCTCGGTGGTGGTGCGCAAGCTGGGCGTCATCAACCGGCGGTTCATGTGGCCGGGCTACGAAGACAAGATGCGCCGCAGCCTCATCAAGGCGGGCGAGCCCAAGACCTACAAGCCCGAAGACATCATGGCGTTGCAGGAGATCGGCTTCGCGTTCGGCCTGGTGTTCGGCGTGGTGCTGATGAGCGCCATCGATTTCAACCTGGCCTGGTCGATGGTGGTCGCGTTGATCGGCCTCTTCTACCCGCTCATCTGGGTCAACGATCAGGTCAGCAAGCGCCACCTGCAGATCAGCCGCGCGCTGCCGTTCAACCTGGACTTGCTGACCCTGTCGGTCGAAGCCGGTCTCGACTTCACCGCAGCGCTCGCGAAGGTGGTCGAGAAGGGCAAGGCCGGGCCGCTGCGCGAAGAGCTGGCTTTGGTGCTCAAGCAACTGAAGATGGGCAAGACCCGTGAAGAGGCGCTCAAGGGCATGATCGCCCGCGTCGATCTCCCCGCGCTCAGCCAGTTCGTCACGGCGCTCATTCAGGCCGATAAGATGGGCACCAGCCTCGGCAAGGTGCTGCGCATTCAGTCGACCCAGCTGCGCATCGAGCGCACTCAGCGCGCGGAAAAGCTCGCCAACGAAGCACCGGTGAAGATGCTCTTCCCGCTCATCGCGTGCATTTTTCCCACGGTGTTCATGGTTCTGTTCGGGCCCATCGTGTTCGCCTTCATGTTCGGGGGCGCTGCCGGGTAACCCATGCCTCCTCCTCCTACTGGAAAACATCCGCCCGTTCGCAGGTCAGCCACCGGTGCCCAGGGCGCTGTGTCGGGCCGTACCGGTGCTTCTGCACCCGTGCGAGCGCGGGCCCCGGCCCCCAGGCCGAAGCCCGCCGCCACTGCACGTCTCGTCGCGCAGAGCGGGCCCGCTACTGGTCAGGAGTTCGCGCTCGAAGGCGATGAGCTCGTGCTCGGCCGTGCCGCCGACAACCCCGTCTCGATTCCCGACACCTCGGTCAGCCGCAAGCACGCGCTGGTTCGGAAGACCGCCGATGGCTGGGCGGTGAGCGATCTGGGCTCGGGCAACGGCACCATGCTCAACGGCGAGGCGGTCGCCGATGAGACGCCGCTCAACGATGGCGACGTGATCACCATGGGTGACACCGAGCTCAAGTACGCAGGTGCTGGGTCTGCCGACGAGACCGCCGAGCCGCCCGCTGGATCGCGACGGCCGCCCGTGCGTACCGCGCGCACCGGGGGTGGTGCCCTCGAGCGATCCTCGGGGCGCGGCCGCCCGGTGCGCACCTCGCGCATGGCGGAAGATCCCGAAGAGGCGAAGAAGAAGCGCCGGAAGATCTTTCTCGTCGTCGGCGGCTCGCTGGTGGTGATCATGGCCCTGCTGGTGGGCTGGAAGTTGATCGACAACAAGCGGCAGATCGCGAAGATCGCCGAGCGCAAGGCCAGCGAGCAGCACCAGTCGGCGATGGCCGGCCTCTTCAAGGAAGCCAAGCTGCTGGTGCGCCAGGGCAAGTGGTCTGAGGCGAAGGCCAAGCTGGAAGAGATTCAGACCGAAGACGCGGACTACGAGACGCGCCAGGTCGACAACTACATCAAGATCGCCACCGACGAGATCCCCAACCAGGCGCTGCTCGCTGCGGCGAACGCGGCGATCGCCAGGGGTGAGCTGGGCAAGGCGGCGGCCTCCCTGGCCAAGGTCAAGACGCTCTCGCAAGACGCGCCGCTGAACGCCGCCAAAGAAGCGCTTGACGCGAAAACCACCGAGAAGATGGGCATCGCGCGAGGGCTGCTGGCCTCTGCGGGCGACCTCATCAAGATGGAGGAGCTCAAGGCGCTTTGCGAAGACATTTTGCTGGTGCGGGTCGAAGACCGTGAGGCCTCCGAGCTCAAGAAGACCGCAGAGACCGCGATCTACAAGATCAAGAACCCGCCGGTGGCCGAGGCGCGGCCTGACACTCCGTGGCTCGAGGTCTCAGCGCGCTTCAAGAACGGCGACTCGTCAGGTGCGCTCTCGCTGGCCCAGGCCTGTGCCAACAAGTTCGCCCAGTGCCGAACGTTCGAATCGAACATCAAGGAGTTCGAGACGAAGTCGAAGAACCTGGAGAACCTGAACGAGAACGACCTGATCGCGCTGTACGATCTCGACAAGAAGATCGCGGGTGGTCAGTCGAGCGAGCTGTCGCGGCCGGTGCGCACGCAGCTGGTCTCGAAGCTCTTCGTGAAGGCCAGTCAGGCCAAGACGACCGGCAACTGGCCGCGCGCCATCGAGCTGGCCCGCAAGGTGCAGCAAGCTGACTCCGGGCACGTGGGTGCGCAGGCGCTGATCAACGAGGGCCGTAGCCAGGCGCGTGATACGTATTTTCGCGGTTATCAGCTGCGTGAGTCGACCCCTGACGAGGCCATCCGTCTGTTCAAGGACGTGATGAACATGACCCCTCCCGACGACGAGACGCACATGAAGGCGAAGTCGCGGTTCAACGAGCTGCAGAAGCAGTGACCGCCTCGAAGCAGGGCGACCTCTTCGGCGCCTCCGCCCCTGCGCCGGTAACGGCTCCAACGGCTCCGATGTCCCCCTTTGCCCGAAGGGCAGAGGGTCGGGGAGAAGGTGAACCGCTTCCTGCCCCACCTGTGTTTGCGCTGCCGGTCGCGCTGCCGGTCGCCCCACTCCCCGAGCCGAAGAAGCCCGCCTGGCGCCGCATCGAACCGCTGGCCGCACCCCAGGTTCTGACCGTCTCTCAGCTCACCGGCCAGGTGAAGAACGTGCTCGAGCCGCAGTTCGGTCGCGTCCTGGTCAGAGGTGAGGTCTCGAATTTCCGAGGCGTCAACGCGCGTGGGCATTTCTACTTCGCCCTCAAAGACGACCGCGCTTCCATCGACGTGAAGCTGTGGGCGACGCAGGCTCAGAAGCTCAAATTTCAGCTGAAAGACGGCCTTTCGGTCACCATCGAAGGCAGCCTCGACGTCTACGAACCGCAAGGCCGGTACAGCCTCATCGTCAGCCGCATCGAGCCCGAGGGCGTGGGCGCGCAGGCGCTGGCCTTCGAGCAGCTCAAGCAGAAGCTCGCGGCAGAGGGCCTCATCGGCGACAAACGCACGCGGCCACGACGCGAGCTGCCCTTCCTCCCGCGGCGCATCGGCGTGGTGACCAGCGTCACGGGCGCCGCGCTGCGCGATTTCCTCAAGGTGCTTCACCGAAGGCATCCGCGGCTCTCGGTGCTGGTCGCCGATGCGCGCATGCAAGGTGATGGGGCGGTCTTCGAAGTGCGCCGCGCCATTCGGTGGCTGTGCAAGTCGAACGTCGACGTGATCGTCGTGACCCGCGGCGGCGGCAGCAGCGAAGATCTCTGGACCTTCAACGAAGAGCCGGTGGTGCGCGCGGTGTGGGAGTGCACCGTGCCCGTGGTCTCGGCGGTGGGCCATGAGATCGACACCACGCTGTGCGACCTCGTGGCCGACGTGCGCGCGCCGACGCCGAGCGCCGCGGCAGAGCTCCTTGCGCCGCAGTTGGTCGAGCTGGAGGCGCACCTCAAGAACGTGAAGGCCCGGCTCAAGCGCGCAGTGGAAAAGGGCGTCATGCGTGAGCGGTCGGCGCTCAGGGCGCTGGGGAGCGGACTGGGCGATCCGCGGCGCGAGCTGTCGAGCCAGCGGCTGGTGTTGTCGACCGCCGCCGACCGCATGCGCGCGGTACTTCACCGCAAACAACGTGCGTCGTTCACCGCGCTGCGGGACTGGAGTCAACGGCTGCAGCGCGCGCGGCCTCAGGCGCAGTTGCAGACGCGGCGCACTCAGATCGCCTTCTTGCGGACCTCGCTGCTCACCTTGCTGCAGCGCGAGCTGCGTACGGAGCGGGAGACCTTGTCGCGAGTGGCGATGTCGTTGGCTCGCAGCTCGCCCCGGCCGATGCTGCAGCAGGGTCGGCAGTTGTTGGCGCGGCAGGCCCAGCGCGCCCCCGCTGCGATGCGCGTGCGGGTGCGGCGAGAGCGGGAACAGTTAAGAGCGCTGGCAGCCCGGCTCGATGCGTTGAGCCCGTTGGCGGTGTTGGGCCGGGGGTATGCGATCGTGAAGAAGGCCGATGGGCGGATCGTGCGCCGTGCGGCTGAGGTCTCACCGGGCGACGAGGTGACCATCAAGGTGTCGGGTGAAGAGGTCATCTCGGCGCAGGTAAAGGCTCGTTAGGCCCTCTTCCAAAGGGAGAGGAAGAAACAGGCGGGGAAGTAGGGTAGGGAATCGGTCGTGGCGAAGGAAAAAAATGCAGCGCGCGGGCAGTACGGCGACGTGGTCACGCGGCTCCAGGAGATCGTCGAAGCGTTGGAGGGTGGCGAGCTCTCGCTCGAAGACTCTCTGGATCGTTTCGCCGAGGGCATCACGTTGGTGAAGCAGGGTGAGGGCATTCTGGGTGACGCGGAGAAGCGCATCGAGCAGCTCCTCGCCGAAGACGGCCGCACCACGCCGCTCAAGGTGCCCGAGAACAATGAGCCCCCCGCGGCGCCCCTGGCCAAACAGCAACCGCCCCCCGTCGTGAAGAAGGCGCCCGTCGCGCCGCCTGCCGATGACGACGACGTGCCGTTCTGAGCTCGAAGGATACACACCCATGACTCACTTCTCGCTCGACGGCTGGCTCCCCCAGCAGCAGCGGCGCGTTGAAGCGCTGCTTCAGTCCCGCATGGAAACGATCGGCCGCCGCAGCCCCGCTCGCCTCGCCGAAGCGATGGCGTACTCGCTGCTTGATGGCGGCAAGCGCCTGCGCCCGGTGCTCTGCCTCACCTTCGCCGATACCGTCGCCCGCGCGTCGGGTGGTGGCGGCGAACCTGCGAACGATGCCGCGTGCGCGCTCGAGTGCATTCACACCTACTCGCTGGTGCACGACGATCTGCCCGCGATGGATGACGATGCCCTGCGCCGCGGCCGGCCGACCAATCACACGGTGTTCGGTGAGGCGATGGCCATTCTGGCGGGTGATGCGCTGCTGACCGACGCGTTTGCGCTGCTCGCCACCGGCACGCCGAACGATCAGGCCGTGCGCGGCCGGCTCGTGGCTGAGCTCGCCGTGGCCGCGGGGGCGGGCGGCATGGTGGGAGGGCAGGTGCTCGACATCGCCGAAGACCGGCCCGCTGAGCTCGACTACCTCACCCGGCTGCACCGCATGAAGACGGGCGCGTTGATCAAGGCCGCCTGCCGCATGGGCGCGATCGCCGGTGGCGCCGATGAGCAGGCGCTGCAGTCGGCCGAGATCTACGGAGACGCCGTGGGGCTCGCCTTTCAGATCGCCGACGACATCCTCGACGTGACGGCCGATGCGACCGCGATGGGCAAGCCCACCGGCGCCGATGCGGCTGCAGGAAGGCACACCTTCCCCGCGGTGGTGGGGCTCGAGGCGGCGCGGTCACTCGCAGCAGGTCACGTCGACCGGGCGCTGGCCGCCGTCCGTGCGCTCGAGGGGGCCGATGGTCCGCTGGCGGCGCTGGCGCGGTACTCCATCGAGCGCACGAGCTGACGGTGAGCCTCCTCTCGCAGGTGGACTCGCCCAGGGCCCTGCGCGCGCTCGACCCCGCCCAGCTGCCGGCGCTCTGCGCAGCGCTTCGCGAAGAGATCATCTCCATCTGCGGTCACGTGGGCGGTCACCTGGGCGCCTCGCTCGGTACGGTCGAGTTGGTCGTCGCGCTCCATCGCGCCTTCAAGTCGCCCGTCGACCGGCTGGTATTCGACGTGGGGCACCAGGCCTACGCTCACAAGATCCTCACCGGACGGCGCGCGGCGATGTCGACCCTTCGGCAAGAAGCAGGCACGGCGCCTTTTCTGGATCCCACCGAGAGTGAACACGATGCGTTTGGTGCGGGTCACGCTTGCACCGCGCTGTCCGTGGCCCTGGGCATTCTCGAGGGCAAACGCCGCCAGCATCAGCCCGGTGACGTGGTGGCGATCGTCGGTGATGGCGCGTTGACCGGCGGCCTGACCTTCGAGGCGCTCAACCACGCAGGTGCCTCGAGCTGGCCCATCAAGCTCGTGCTCAACGACAACGGCATGAGCATCTCGAAGAACGTGGGCGCTGTGGAGCAGATGCTCCGCCAGGGGCCTCGCGCGTTCTTCGAGGTGATGGGCTTTTCGTATCTGGGCCCGGTCGACGGCCACGATCTCGACGCGCTCGCAGACGTGCTCGGTGCGGCGCGCCGATGCCAGCGGCCGGTGGTGGTGCACGCGCGTACGCAGAAGGGCCGGGGCTTTGCGCCCGCAGAGCTCGACGGGCGCACCCGCGGTCACGCGATGGGTCCCTATGAGCTGCGTGACGGCAAGCTGGTGCGCAGCCGCGGGGGCCAGCGCACCTGGAGCGACGCCTTCGCCACTTCGCTCGAAGCGCAGCTCGAGCGGGATCCCCGGGTGGTGGTGATCACACCCGCGATGATCGAAGGCAGCTCGCTGAGCCACCTGCAGGACCGTTTTCCCGATCGGGTTCACGACGTGGGCATCGCCGAGCAACACGCGGTCACCTTCGCGGCGGGTCTGGCACACGCGGGGCTGCGACCGATCGTGTGCATCTACTCGACGTTCCTGCAGCGCGCGTACGATCAGCTGGTGCACGACGTGGTGATCCCGGGTCTGCCCGTCGTCTTTGCCGTCGATCGTGCGGGCCTGGTCGGAGCGGACGGCGCCACCCATCAAGGCATGTTCGACTTGAGCTTCTCGCGCGCGTTGCCCGGCCTCAAAGTGCGCGCTCCGGTGTGGGGGGAAGATCTGCCGCTGCTCCTGGTTCGCGCGCTTCAAGAGAACGGTCCGTCGATCATCCGTTTCCCTCGCGGCACGATCCCCACGGAGCATGCGCCATCTGCGCCGGGCGTGCGGTGGTTGGCACAGCCTGCGGATGCCGAGCTGTGTCTGGTCGCGTTCGGTTCGATGGTGCTCCCGGCTGTGGAGGCTGCTCGAGATCAACCCTGGTCGGTGGTGGACGCGGCCGAATTGCCGCTGAGCTTTGGGCTGGTGGCACGGCTCGAGCTCGCTCGCGCGATCGTGACGATCGAAGAAGGCACCACTCGCGGTGGCCTCGGCGGTGCCGTGCTGGAGGCGCTGGCTGAGCACCCGGTGCGCGTGAAGGTGCTCGGGCTGCCGGCCGATCGCTTCATTCGACACGGTGAAGCGCGCGCCCAACGCGCTGCACTGGGTCTCGATGCCGGCGGCATCAGGGCGGCTGCGCTTCAGCTGCTCGGGCGGGTGAAGTGAAGAAGGAGCGCCTCGATGTGCTCGTGCACGCGCGCGGGCTCGCAGAGTCGATCACGCGTGCCCAGGCGTTGATCCTCGCAGGCCAGGTGGTGGTCAACGATCAACGCGTCGACAAGAAAGGCACGAAGATCGCGCTCGATGCCGAGCTGCGCCTCAAGGGCGAGGTGATTCCGTACGTCTCGCGCGGAGGCCTCAAGCTCAAGGGGGCGATCGATGCGTTCAAGCTCGAGGTGCGCGGCGCGGTCTGCGCGGACATCGGCGCCAGCACGGGTGGGTTCACCGATTGCCTGCTCCAGGAAGGCGCTACCAGGGTCTATGCGATCGACGTGGGGTGGGGGCAACTGCACGAGAAGCTTCGCCGCGACCCCCGGGTGATCAGCAAGGAACGGGTCAACGCTCGCAACCTCACCGAGGCCGAGCTGCCGGAGCCCGTGCAGGTGGTGGTCGTCGACGTCAGCTTCATCTCGCTCGAGGCGGTGCTGCCCCCGGTGCTTCGACGGTTGACCTCAGGCGGGCTGTTGATAGCGCTGGTCAAGCCCCAGTTCGAGGTCGCTCAGAGCGATGTGGATACAGGCGGGGTGGTGCGCGATGCGGTGGCTCGCACCGGGGCGATCGATCGCATTCGGGCATTCGTGGGAGCTCACGGGATGAGCGAGCTGGGCGTGGTGGATTCACCCGTGGCGGGGCCGGCTGGGAACGTCGAGGCGTTGTTGGTGGCTCGCAAATCCCCTCACCGCGCGTCGCAGGGCGAGGGGGATCAGGGAAGAACTGTTGGGCCCCGTGCCATGCGGTAGTCGAAGTTGCTCAGCGGCTTGATGAGATCAGTGCCCGCGCGAATCCAGACCTGCTGTGCGTCGTCGACGCCGATGTACATCGCGTTGCCCGGGGCCTCGCCGCTGCCGAACTCCATGCGCCAGAGCTCTCCACTGCCGGGCGCATCGGTGGCGATGATCTCCTGAGCGAAAGACGGGCTGGTGCCGAGGTCAGGCCCGGTCAGCACGTAGAAGTCAGTGCCGAGGCCGGGTTGCACACCCACCACCACCAGGCTGCCCGTGGGCTGCAGCGGCCGGTCACCCAGGTTCTGCACGGTGCCCAACTGGCTGCTCAGGAAGTAGACCGAGAAGGGTCCAACCACCGCGTAGATGTTGCCCTGCGAGTACGGAACGATCGCCCGCAGGATCCCGGTGAACTGGGTGCTGGTCCACCGGCGGGCCGTCGCGTCGGTCTCGCAGCCACCCGTGGTGGTCGAACACGAGACGACCGTGGTGGTCCGTGCGTCGAGCGAGATGACCGGCAAGGTGAAGAACGCACCGTCGGCACTGAACACACCCTCGGGCATGATCGGCTGGCTGGCCGAGTTGATCGGGTACTGCTGGCGGTAGAGCACCGCAGGCAGCCCGTTCACCACGCCGTTGAGAATCTGGCCGGTGTTGAGGTTGTACTTGTAGGGAACGATGTCGGCGATCTTGGTGCCGAGGTCGAACACCCAGCGGGTCACCCAGACCGCACCGCCCGCGCCGTCGTCGATCACCGGCGTCGAGTTCATGATGCCGATGAACTCTCTTTCCCATTCGTTGCTCGAGGCAGGCACGGGGTCCATCTTGATCACCCGGTTGCGCGTGCCGCCTTCGTCGACCCAGATCACCGCCGAACCCTTGGGGCCCACGCCCATGCGCATGGTCTTGGGGCTGCGGAAGACGCGCTGAATCTGCAGCGCGTTGTTGATCGCGAAGACACCCCGACCTGCCTCGAGCACCCAGCGCGTGCCGGTGACCGTGCTGCGATCACTGATCTGTGTGGCAAGGCTGCAGTCGAAGGGCAGCTGATCGTTGTAGGCCACTCGTTCGCCTGCGCTGTTGACCCGAATCAGCATGGTGCCCGTGTTGGTCAACGCGCAGCCCAGGAAGGTGTTGGGGGTGCCGCCGATGCCGCCCTCAGCGATGAAGTGGTCGGGAACGAGCTGCTCTCCAAGGGGCGAGCCGAACCGCCTTGCGATGGGGAAGAACTTCAAGCCCACCGGCTGCGAGGTGTTGGTGCGTGCGTCTTCACACACCACCTTGGCCTTCAGCGTGAGGGGGAGCGCGATGCCCAGCCGCGAGTAGAGCGCCGAGAACGTGCTGGAGGGCAGCGAGAAATCGGTGGCCGTGCCGGTGTAGTTCACGTCGGCCAGGAACGAGTCGCCCTGAATAAGCTGCACCTGCGCGACCTTCTTGCAGCCGCTGACGTTGACCTTGCCCTTGACCGCGTCGCCGATCACGTTCGACTCGTTGACCGTGAGGAACACCTGCGGCGGGTTGGGGGGAGGAGGCACGACGATCGGATCGGGGCAGGCCGCAGCCAGCACCGCAAGGAGGACACCAGCGGAGCGGTTCATCACTTCTCCAGGACGATGAATTCCACGCGGCGATTGAGTTCGCGGCCCCGCGCAGTCAGGTTCGGTGCAATCGGTTTCGAGTCACCATAGCCCACTGACTCGAGGCGCACTTTGTCGATGCCCTGTACGACGAGGTACTCCATCACGCTGCGCGCGCGGTCTTCCGAGAGCGTCTGGTTGGCGGCTTTGGCACCCCGGTTGTCGGTGTGGCCTTCAACCTTCACCCGCTTGACGTTGTTCTTGATGATCGCGTCGACCACCTGCTGGAGCAGGTTGAACGACTCCGGGAGGATGGTCGACTTGCCGGTGGCGAAACGCACCTGCTGGAGGATCTCGATCTTGTCGCCCTTGAAGATGACGAGGACCTTCCTGGGCGAAGGCACCAGATCGAACGTGACCACCAGCTTGCCGCCCGCCATCACCTGCACGTCGCGGGTCTGAGCGAGGTGACCGTCGGCCGACGCGGTGAGGGTGTACGTGCCCCCGGGCAGCTCGATCTCAGCCGGCGCGTTACCCTCAGGCGTCTGCAGCTTCGCCTCGCCTGCACCGGTGAAGGTGATGTCGGCCTTGATCGGCTTCTTGTTGGCCGTCGCGCTGACCTCGAACTTCGCCTTCTTCATGTCGGGCTCGAGCGCGAGGTCAACCCGGGTGGGCCTGGTCGCGTCGACGGCGATCTCGCGCTCCACCGGCTTGTAGCCATCGCGTGCGACCGAGATCTTCACGCTCTTCGAGGTGATGGGCAGCGACTCGTACTGACCGAGATCGTTGGTGGCCGAGGGCTTCACGCCGCCGACCGAGACGATCACGCCGGCCAGGGGCTTCTTGCTCTCGGCATCCGTCACCACACCTTCGAGGCGCACCGGGGTGGCCGCCTTGGCGACCTCGAGCTTCTTCTCGCGGATCGTCTCGACGAACTTCGTCTCACCGCGTTGGAAGGGATCGATGGCGAACTGCGCGCCGAAGTAGAAGTTCCACGGCGGGGTGGCCGGCACGCCCAGACCCACCGAGCGCGCGAGGCCAAAGTTGAAGCCCGTCACGAAGGTGAGGTCTTTGACGGCGGTGATCTTGAGGCCCAGCCCGAAGACCTGCGCCATCGCGGCCGACGCACTGATGAACAGGCCGTCGGGGCCGGTCAGCTCGTTGTTCGGCACACCCAGGGGCGCGGCGAGCGTGTACTCGACGAAGGGCGTCACCACCGGCAGGGGCAACTCGAGCGCGAGGTTGAAGTTGAAGCGGTGGTAGCGGTTCACGTTGAGCGCGAACTCTTCCGAGGCGTTGAGGCGCTGGTTGACGACCAGCCCCGAGGTGCTGTCGAGCGTGAAGCCCAGGCCTGCGGTGAGAATGAAGAAGGCCGAAGGGGAAAGCGCGCGGAAGTCGTAGGTCGCCAGCAGCATGGGCTTGAAGCCGACGGCGAACCGGTCGACGCCCTGGTTGCCCACGCCTGAGAAGGTGAGCAAACGCAGATCGGCGCCTGCGTGAAAGCCCTTGCCGAAGTGGTGGGCGACCTTGATGCCCAGCGACAAATCACCCAGCGCCTGAATGAGGTTGGGTGAGGTGCGGTTGTTGGTGTTCGCCGCCGCGCCGTAGGACACGAAGATCTCGCCCCATTCGAAGGGCTGGAAGCTGGCCGCGAAGGTCACCGCCGAGCGAATGTTCTGAGCCGATCGCACGGGAAAATCGAGCTGGTTCAAGTATTCGCCGAGCAGCGAGACGCGCACCACGCCCCGGGGCCCCAGCCGCGCGCTGGAAACGAACACGGTGCCGATGCCGACCTGGCCCGCGGTGACTCGACCGTTTTCAGGCGCATTCCAGGCGTTGCCCCAGGTCGAAGGGCTGTGCGGTTCGGTGCCCGCGAGGAAACGTTCTTTCTGCGAAATGATGCGCGTGTCGGCATCGCTGACGTCGACACCCGCATCGGCGACGCCTGCATCCACAGTCAATGAGCGGGGGGCCGCCAAAGGCGGAGGCGCTGTCCGAGTGGGTGGGGGAGCGGCCCTCGGCTCGACCTTCGCCGGGGGAGGCCCAGCCGGTTTGACCGGGGTCGGCGCAGGTTGCGCGGGTGGGAAGGTGTTCCACTCATCGCCGGTTTGCGCGAAGGCGGGGGCGGCCAATACGGCGACGGCGATCAGAGTGCGGATCATGGGGACCATGTGGGCTTGCGGCCGCGCGCACTGTACCCGACATGTTTCAGGGCAACGTCTTTTTCACGAGCCAGCGGAAACGAGACGGGCACGTCGGCATTTTCCCTACATCGTGCGGCGCGCTGTGCGAACGCGGGGGCACTGCCTTACAGTGCGCGGGTGGCGAACGCCGCTGGCCGAGTCCTCATCGTAGGAAGCAGAGCGGACTCCATCGTTTCCCGATTGGAGGCCCGTGGGTACGACTGCGAGACCGCGATCGGCTCTGGTGCGCTGGAGCGCCGCGAGACCCAGCCGCGCCCCGACGCCGTGGTGCTCGCGTCGACAGCCCGGGTCGCCCCCACTTTGCTGGCAGAGCTGCGCAAACGCCCCGAGCTGCGGCGCATCCCCGTATTGATCGACGGCACCGAAGGGTGGCGCGCGTCTCTGCAGCGCCTCGACGTCGACGGTGTGGCGGAGTCGTTCGAAGGCCTGGAGCGCCAGCTCGCCGCGAGCCTCCAGGCCCGCCGCTTCGTCGAACACGATGACCTCGTGCGCAAGCGCCTCGAGTTGATGCTCGAGCTGACCCGGCTCTCTGTTTCTGGCGCGTCGCTCGAGGCCCTGGTGCGCATGGTCTCGGGCCGCATGAGCGAGGGCCTGGGCTGCGAACGGGTGGCAGTGCTGCAGGTCAAGGGCGGGGTGCCTTCACGCGCGGCCTTGATCGACGAAGACGAGCGCACGCCCATCGATCTCGCGGTCGCTCCCAGCTTCCGCCGCGCGCTCGAGTCGCGCCAGCCGGTGGAGACCGATGGCGGCTGGGTGGTTCCGCTGAGCTCCGAGGTGCGTGAGATCGCAGCGCTGGTGGTGCGCCGCAAGCAGGCGCTCACGCAAGAAGAGCTCGATTTTCTGCAGGCCGTCGGCGTCGCGTTGGCCAACGCCATCGAGCGACAGCAGGTGCACGCCACCGCCGTGCGCAGCCAGGAGGCCCTCGAAGACGCCTACGTCGAGCGTTATAAAGAGCTGGTCGAAGCGAACAACCGGCTGCGTACGCTCGACCGCAAGAAGAACGAGATCATGGCGGTGCTCAGCCACGACCTGCGCGCCCCGCTCAACGTGTTGCTGGGCTACGCGCACCTGCTCATCACCGATCAGATGCTCACCGTCACTCAGCGTGCGAGCTCAGAGGCCATCAACCGCGCAGGCAAGAAGGTGCTCTCGCTGGTGGAGAGCCTGCTCGAACAAGCGCGAGGCGCCGATGGCCGCATCGCGCTCTTCTCCACGGTGTTCGACGTCAGCAAGGCGTGTCAGGACGCCGCGCGGGAATTGCAGATTCTCGCGAAGGAGAAGGGCCTGACCCTGCGCTCCGAGACGCCGCTGAGCATCGACGTCTTCGCAGACGATCAGAAGATCAAGCAGGTGCTTCAAAACCTGATCACCAACGCGTTGACGCATTCGCGCGGCGCCCAGGAAGTGGTGGTGCGCGCCCGCCTTCGCAAGCGGCCCGACGGTGACGTGGCGTTGATCGAAGTGCGCGATGACGGGCGCATCGAAGATCCGAACGAGGTGTTGATGGCCTTCGATCGTTCGAATGGCCTGGGCCTCTCCATCTGCCGTGACTTCGTCGAGCGTCATGGCGGCGAGATCTGGGCAGAAGCGCCCACCGATGGTGGGGCGATCTTCGCGTTCACGCTCCCCATGCCGCAGGGTCAGCACAAGGCGTTGCCCACGCGAAAGAGCGAGCCGCTCGTGCTGCTCGTCGACGACGACCCCATCTTCAGCCGCATCGCCACGATGGGGCTCTCGGGCCACTACCGCGTCGAACTGGCTCGGGATGGTAACGAAGCGGTGGCGCGGGCCCGATCCCTGCAACCCGATGTGATCATCATGGATGTCTTCATGCCCAACCGTGACGGTCTCGACGCGCTGCGCGAGCTGCAGTCGCGCCCGGAGACCGAGAACATTCCGGTGATCCTGCTCTCGGCGCGGCCTGAGCTGCCCGAGCGCATTCGCCCGGCCGAGCTGGGCGCCGCCGACTTCGTGGCCAAGCCGCTGCCTCCCAGCGTGTTGTTGGCGCGCGTGCAGGCGGCCGTGCAACGCAGCCGAGGCCGGCCGAACCTCGCGGTTGGCCCGGGCAACGACGCAGAGACCGGGCTGTACGATCACATCGGCGTCGCCAACCTGCTCGAGCAGGAGCTCAGCCGCAGCGCGCGGTATGGGCGGCCGATTGCGCTGGCCGTGCTCAAGCCGCTCCAACCTTCACCTGGCAGCGTGGGCCGGTGTGCCGCGGTGATCCGCAGAGAGCTCAAGTCACCCGACGGCGTCGGTCACCTGGGCAACGGGGTGTTCGTGGTGGTGATGCCCGAGACCGCGCCCGAGGTGGCCCAGGCCCTCGTCGGCAGATTGGTCGGTCTGCTCGCTGATGAACGCATTCCTTACCGGTCGCGCATGGGTGACGTGAAAGACATCGAAGGCGGCGCCGAGCTGCTGCTGGAAAGGTTGTTGGCCTGACATGCGCTGCCTCGTGTTCAGTCTCGCGTCTCTCGCAACTTTTTCGTTCGCCGCGGCACCCAAACGCCCGACCGTCGACGTCGCCGCCATGCGCGAGGCGATGGGCGTGCCGACCGATGAAGGCACTCCGTTCCCTTCCGCGGCCTCTTACGCTCACTTCATGCGAGCGCGGTTGGCGCACCACGACGGCGATCACAAGGTGGCGCTCGACGAGCTGCGGCTGGCGCTCGCGTCGGATGACTCGAATGCCTACCTGATGACCGAGCTCGCCGAGCAATACGCCCGCAGCTCGGAGCTCGATCGTGCCGAGCTCCAGCTCAAGCGGGTGATCGAACGGTTCCCTGATTACCCGCCGGCGCAGCTGCTGATGGGCCGGGTGCTCTACGAAGGTCAGAAGACCACCCGCGCGCGCACGCACCTGGTGCGGGCCATCAAGCTGCGGCCCAATGACCCCGACGCGTACCTCGTGCTCACCCAGCTGTGGCTCGATCAGGGCCACGTGGATGACGCGGTGAAGGTGGTGGAGGATCTCGGCGGCGCCGTGCCGGGCGATCCCGTGGGCTACCGAAGGCTCGGCCTCGCGCTCGCCGAGCGGGGTGACAGCGCCAAGGCCGAGAAGCTGCTGGTGCGCGCGGTCGAACGTGATCCCGCCGACATCGAGAGCTGGGGCACGCTGGCGCGCATCGCGGAGGCTGGCGGCAAACTTCCCAAAGCGCTCGACGCCTGGGAGCAGGCGATGCAGCACGATCCTGAGAACCGCGACGTGTTGCTCAACGCGGGGCGGCTGGCGCTGCGGCTCAAGAAGGTACCCGACGCGCGCGCCTACTTCGATCTGCTGCTCGCGCAGGGCCGCGATCCCGAAGTCGCCGTGAAGGTGTCGTTCAGCTACCTCGCGGCGCATCAGCTGCAGCTGGCTGCCGACGTGCTCGACCAGGCGCGCTCTTCAGGCCTGGAGCCGCGGCTGCATTTTTATGCGGGTCTGGTGCACGAGCGGGTGCGCGATTTTCAGAAAGCGGCTGAGGCGTTCGACGCGGTGCCCGGCGGGCTGGGCGACGTGAGCTTCGAGGCCCGGCTGCACCGTGGCCTGTGTCTCTCGCAGCTCGGCCAGCACAAGGCGGCGCTCGCGCTGATGCACACGCTTCAAGCTGAGAAGCCTGAGCTGTCGGGCGTCGACCCCGCGCTTTCCCGCATCTTCGAGCGGTCGGGTCAGCTGAAGGACGCCGAGATGACCCTGGTCAAGGCGATGGGCAAAGGCGCCACCACTGAGCTGCTCGAGGCGTTGGCGGGCTTCTACGGCCGGCAGAACCGGCTGCAAGATGCGGTCTCGCTGCTCAACGGGGCGCTGGCGCGGGCTCCGCGAGATGAAGCGCTGCTCTTCGCGCTGGCTTCGGTGCACGAGAAGAAAGGCGAGTGGACGCGCGCAATCGAAAAAATCCGTCTCATCCTCGAGAGCGATCCGAAGAACTCCACCGCGCTCAACTTCGTGGGCTACACGCTCGCGCAGAACGGCGGCGACCTGGAGGAGGCCGAGCGGCTGGTGCGCAAGGCCCTGGAGCTCAAACCTGAGAGCCCTGCCTTCCTCGATTCGTTGGGCTGGGTGCTCTTCAAGAAGGGTGAGGCCGACGCGGGCGCCGAGCTGCTCGAGCGCGCGGTGGGTGCAGGGCCCGAAGACGCCACGCTCTTCGAGCACCTGGGTGAAGTGTCACTCAAGCTCGGCCGCAAGGCGCGCGCGCAGGAATGTTTCGCCCGATCACTCGAGCTCCTCAAGGCCAGCCCCGACGACGCCGAGCGCCCCACGCAGAAGACGGATCTCGAGCGGAAGTTGAAGTTGCTGTCACCCGAACAGAAGGGCCGCTAGAACGGTCTACATGCCGAGACGGGACGAAGGCTTTTTCGCTTCGAAAGACGGAACACGACTGTTCTGGCGCTCCGAGACGACGGACGCGGAGCCCAGAGCGTGGATCGGCGTCGTTCACGGGTACGGCGATCACTGCGGCCGCTACCAGAGGCCCATCGAAGCGTTCGTCAAGGACGGCTTCGGCGTGCTCACCTTCGACTATCGAGGCCACGGCAAGGCCGATGGTGCCCGCGCCGACGTGAACGTCTGGAGCGACTACCTCGAGGATCTCAAGGTCTTCTTCTCGCGGCTGACCGACGCGGCGAAGGGCAAGCCCACCTTCCTCGTGGCGCACTCGCACGGCGCGTTGATGGCCACCCACTTCATCGCCAACGGCGTGCCGGCCGGCCTGTCGGGCGTGGTGCTCTCGGCGCCATTCTACGCGCTGGCTTTTCAACCGCCCGTCCTCAAGCTGCTGGGCGCCAGGTTGATCAAGGGCATTTTTCCCGGCCTCAAGATCGGCAACGAGCTCAAGGTCGAAGATCTCTCTCGCGACGTGAAGTGGCAGGAAGAGACGAAGGCCGACCCGCTGTATCTGCACAACACCACGCCGCGCTGGTTCTTCGAGACGCAGGCAGCTCAGCGTCAGCTCGCGGGCAAAGGCCCGCAGATCACCGTGCCGCTGCTGATGATCGCCGGCACCAGCGATCCCATCGCCTCGATGCCTGCGGCGAAGGC
>JAYTAT010000821.1:0-7318 GCA_043737315.1 Archangium sp. | reverse complement strand
GCGCGAGTTTTCGTTGCCCCGGCCGCGTTCGGATGGCCTGGCCATCTTCAAGATGACCAAGGGCATGATCCCCACCCAGACCGAAGAGCGCGCGATGTTCATCGAAGCGCTTGGTGGTGAGGTCTCCAACGCGCTCAATCGCATTCCCGGCGTGCTCGAGGCCAGGACCATCGTGATGCTGCCCGAGGTCAACGATCTCACCCAGCCCGAGAAGAAGCCTCAGCCGTCGGCCTCTGTCCTCATCAAGTACATGGTCAACAAAGACAAAGAGCTGCCGGTCGAGATGGGCGAAGTACAGGCCTTCGTCGCCAACGCGGTGCCCGAGCTCAAGAAGGAGAACGTCAAGGTGCTGATGACTCAGGCCAAGTTCGAAAAGACCGAGGACAACACCGAGCGCTTCGTATCTATCCTCGGATTCAAGATCGAGAAGTCGAGCGCTGGCACCTTCAAGACCATCATCGGCGTGTTCGCGCTGCTGTTCATCTCGATGGCGGGCCTCACCGCCTTCATGGTGATCCGCAAGCCGGCATCACGTCCCGCCCCCCGCAAGACCCAGGAAGGCTGAGCCGCTCCCGGGGGGAGCGGCCTCAGGTGGTGAGCCGTGGAGCAATTCTTCACGTCGCTGTCCAAGCGGCAGACGATGCTCCTGCTGACCTCGCTGGCCTTCGGCGGCTCGGAGGCCGTGGGGGCATACGAACATCTCGACCAGGGTGAAGAAGAACTGCTCAAGCACCGCGCTGCCGGGGTGTTGCAGATTCCCCGCGAGAAACGCATCCCGCTCCTGGTGCAGGAAATCAAACGCCTGGTCACCCAGCGCCGCCGCCAGCTGGCTGCCGCAGACCCCCGGCGCCTCGCGGTGCTGCTCAAGAAAGAACGATCCACCGTGGTCGAGGTGGTGCTCGGCGCGCTGGCTTCTGACCTCGCCAACGCGGTGCGAATCGAGATGGGCAACCCCGCGCCGGTGAAGTTGCTGCGTGACGTGAAGCCCGAGGTGCTCTCGATCGTGCGCTGGAAGCTGGAAGACGCGATGCGCTCCAATGCGCCGCAGGTGGGCAGCTTCCGCTTCACCGATCTGTCACTGATGCAGCAGCGCGAGATTCTCGCAGTGGCCGATCGCATGGGTGCGCGTGTGCTGGCGACCGCAGTGGCCGGCCTGCCCGAGGAAGATCGCCAGACCTTCTTCGGCAAGCTGCCCCCCGATCAGCGCGTGCTGGCGGCGCGCGCGGCCGAGGCGGGTGCGATTCGAAGGCTGACGGAGAAAGACGCCAAGCTCGTGCTCGAGATGCACGGCGCGCTGGAGAACCCCTCGTTGGGCATGCGCAGCGCGGGCATTCAGCGAATCATTCGCGCCTGCTACGCGCAGTCGCCCGACTTCGCGCAACGTTTTGCCCAGCGGCACCAGGGCGAGATCGGCAAGCTGCTCAACCGCTGGCTGCGGGAAGAGAAGGGCAAGCCCATCAAGGGTGACGGCGGCCGGCTCGACATCGTGGAGCAGATCGAGCGGCTCGCGCAGAAGGGCATCGTCGATCGTCCGATGCGTCTGCCGCCCCCGATGAAGGCCCCTGCTGCACCGCCGATGCTCCGGCCGCCTCCGGGAAGCATCGCGCCGTCGAACCCGCAATCGAAGGTGCTGGTGGCGCCACCCGCCCGCCGTACGACCGGGTCGGTAGCCCAGGCCCCTGCGTCGCCTTCTGCGCCCCGCAGCCGGCCGATGGTCGCCCCGCCCGGAACCGCGCCCCGGCGCGATCTGATGGCCGATCGTGAAGCCCGCCGCGCGGGTGCTGCCGGCTCGGGCGTGGTGCCCGGCCGCAAGCCTTTCGCCCGGCCGACCGACTCGCAGGTCAGAGCTCTGCGCGTGCTGCGCGACGGCAAGCCGCTGACCGACGATCAGCTCGAGACGCGCCCGCCGCAGCGCTCGCAATCGTCGCCCGTCTCCGCGATTCCCAAGCGCCGTGAGCCGCCCGGGTCGAGTGGAAGCACCACCAATCCCCACCGATCCCCGGTGCTCAAGGGGCCTGGTCGTGGACCGGCCGGTGGTTCGCGTTAGAGTGAGGATCGATGGATGACGGGCCGCGCGACGAAAGAAGACCTTCAGGTGGTGCACCCCGGGTGATCGGTAAGGTCATCAAGGGTGACAGTGGGGACATCTCTCCGCTCGCACCCGTTGTGCCCGCGGGGGGGGCGGGGCCTGCGCCCCGACGCGGCGTGGTCAACGCCGAGGAGTACGAGGCGAAGACGGTCGCCAAGCAGATCATCGCAGATGCCCAGGCCCGGGCCGAGGAGATCAAGGCCGAGGCCCTGCGCTTCAAGGAAGAGGTCTTCGCTAAGGCGCGAGACGAGGCCAAGGCCGACGTGCAGGCCCGCCAGGCCGAAGAGCTGGCGCGCGCCAAGATGCAGGCCGGGCAGATCATCGCCGACAGTGAAAAAGACGTGGTCGACCTTGCCCTCAAGGTCGCCGCGAAGATCATCAGCCGCGATCTCGAGCGCGATCCCGAACTGGTGATGGAGATCGTCGCCAGCTGCACCGAGGCGGCCCGCAGCTCGAAGGCGATGATCATGAAGGTGCACCCCGAAGACGGGAAGCTCCTGCGCGAGAAGAAGCCGCGCCTGATCGAGCTCATCGGGCGCGCGGTCGACATCTCCATCCGCGATGACTCAGAGGTCGAGCGGGGCGGCTGCATCATTCAGACGGAGTACGGCACCATCGATGGCCAGATCCGCACGCAGTTCGAGATGCTCCGCAACGTGCTGATGCCAGCCGACGCGCGAAAAGAAGTGAAGTGATGGCCATCGATTTGCGCCGTTACGCCGATCTCGTGAAGACCACCCAGACCGTGCGCGTGCGCGGCCGGGTGACCGAGCTGACGGGCCTGGTGATCAAGGCCGCCGTGCCCAACGTGCGCATCGGCGAGGTCTGCTTGATTCGCAGCGGCCGGTCCGAAGTGCGCTCCGAGGTGGTGGGGTTTCAGGGCGAGACGGTGATGCTCATGCCCTTAGGCGAGCTTTCGGGCATTGGCCCCGACTCCGAGGTGGTACCCACCGGGCGGCCGCTGATGGTCTGGGCAGGCGATGGGTTGCTGGGGCGGGTGCTCAACGGTCTGGGCGAGCCCATCGATGGCCGGCCGCTGCCCACCGACACGATGATCCCCTGGGCGGTGGACCGCGATTGTCCCGACCCGTTCAAACGCCAGCGCATCACCCGGCCTCTTTCTTTGGGGGTGCGGTGCATCGATGGCCTGCTCACCGTGGGTGAAGGTCAGCGCATCGGGCTCTTCGCAGGTTCTGGCGTCGGCAAGTCGACGCTGATGGGCCAGATCGCAAGGCAGACCTCGGCTGAGCTCTCGGTCATCGCGCTCATCGGCGAACGTGGCCGTGAAGTGCTCGAGTTCATGGAAGACGCATTGGGCGAAGAGGGCATGAAGCGTTCGGTGGTGGTGTGCGCGACTTCTGATCAGCCCGCGCTGGTGCGTCTGCGCGCAGGCTACGTGGCCACGGCCATCGCGGAATATTTCCGCGAGCGCGGGGGCAACGTGCTCTTCATGCTCGACACGGTGACCCGTCTGGCGCGCGCCCAGCGTGACATTGGCCTTGCCATCGGTGAGCCGCCCGCGCGCCAGGGCTACCCACCGTCGGTCTTCTCGATGCTCCCGCGCATGATGGAGCGCACGGGCAACTCGGAGAAGGGCAAGTGCACCGCCATCTACACCTGCCTGGTGGCCGGCGGAGACATGGAAGAGCCCATCGCCGACGAAGTGCGCGGCATTCTCGATGGCCACTTCATCTTGAACCGCGCCATCGGTGAACGAAACCAGTGGCCCGCGATGGATGTGCTGGCCTCGCTCTCGCGCGTGATGAGCCAGATCGTCAGCAAGGAGCACAAGAAGGCAGGCGGAAAGCTCCGCGAGACCCTGTCGACCTATGAAAGGCAGCGCGATCTGATTCTGCTGGGCGCCTACCAGTACGGCACCGACCCGCGCACCGATTACGCCATCGACAAGTACGACCAGATCATCGGCTTCTTGAAGCAGGACACCCATGAGAACTGCCCGTTCGAAGAGACGGTGCAGCGCCTGGTCGACATGTTCGCTGACGCTGCCGAGTGATGTAGGTGTCGGCCCTCCTTCATGTCGCACCACGGCGGTGGGGCCGGTGTAAGCTGCGCTCGCCATGCCCCCGTATCGACTGCAGGTCCTGCTCGACATCCGCACCAAGGCTGAAGACGCCGCGAAGGACGCGTTCGCAGAGGCGCTCAAGGCTGCCGACAAGGAAAAGAAGCAGCTGGCCGGCATGAACCAGCAGCTCGAGCGCATGAAGGTCGAGCGCAAGGCGAAGGTTCAGGCCTTCCTTCAAGAGATGACGGCCAAGGGCGGCGGCATCACCGCCTTCCAGCAGATGGGCCGTTTCGAGCAGCGCCTGAAGGACGAAGAAGCCCAGTTCATGCTCGACATCGAGCGGCAGAAGGAGGTCGTCATTCAGGCCGCCGCGCTGGTCGAACAGCGCCGCGCCGAGATGGCCGAGGCTGCGAAGGAAAAGAAGGCGATCGAGAAGAACAAAGAGAACTGGGCCAAAGAGGTCAAAAAAGAGCGCCAGACGAAGGAAGAAGCCAACCAGGAAGAGATCGGGGCCGTGCTTCACCTCGCGCGCACCCGCCGGGAAAACTCATGAGCCGCGTCGACGATGATCGAGATGCCGCCCGCGTCGCTGCCCGGCTCGCCGAGGCCAAGCGCACGCAAGAGGGCCAGAAAGCCAAGAAGGCTTCCGAGAACAACACGTTCTCCAAGCTGGTGGCGGGCCAGAAGCAGGAAGCCCAGGTCAAGCAAGAGGGCAACCTCGCGCGCAGCGCCATCGCCCAGATGTTGGAGGCCGCCGAAGCGGGTCACGCCGGCGAAGCCAAACACCTCGAGCAGGGCGCGCAAGGCACGCATCAGGAGAGCGCCTTCAAGTCGAAGCTGGGCAGCAAGGGCCAGGAGCAGAAGGTTCAGCAGAACTCGCGCTCCGATGGCCAGCAGACCGCGCAGGTCAAGGAGCAGGGCGACCAGGGCCTCTCCCAGACTGCAAACAGTCGGCAGGCGGATCAGTCAGGAAGTGCGAAGGCTGCTCAGGGCCGCAGCGGTGACGCGAAGGTCGGCCGCGAGCGGTTGGAAGAGCGCAAGGAAGCCGGCCAGAGCAGCGGCAGCTCGGGCGCCACCGGCGGCGTTTCGGTCAAGGGTGAGAAGGGCGACATCAAGAGCGACTCCGACAAGGGCGGCGGTCAGCAGGGCGGCGGGAACAAAGACGGCAAAGACGGTGCGGCCGCGGCGAACCCGGGCTTCCGCTTCAACCCCGCGCTGATGGCGCCGATGTCGGTGGCCAAACCCAGAGAAGCGACCGGCTCTGAGCGCCTGCGCAAGGTGGCCAACGAGCTTGCCCAGAAGATCGTCGAGAAGGTGCGCATCGGCACCAACGCCATGGGCACGACCGAGTTCCAGATCGATCTCAAGGGCGACGTGCTCTCAGGTTTGTCAGTGAAGGTGTCGGCGAAGAACGGGAAGATCTCGGCTGTGTTCTCCGGCTCCGACAAGGACGTGCTCAAGCTCATCGAAGAGCAGGGGGAAGCGCTCAAGGCGGCGCTCGGCGCTCGTGGTCTGACCCTCGAAGACTTCAAGACTGAGGCGCGGTGAGCTCTCGGACGACGGGCAAGTCGCCCGAGCAGACGATGATGATCAAGGCACCCACGTTCTCCAAGTCGGGTCGAGCGTGGCGGCCTTTCGTCTTCAGCAACCTCGAGAAGGTCAGCAAGCGCCACGCGCGGCTGGTGAAGAACCTCGAGTGGATGCTGCCCAACGTGCGCTCGACCGGTGAGGTGTCGACCGCGGTGCGCAAGCGCCTGCAGGAGATGCTGGAAGAGCCCGTCTCGGTGCAGGCCGAGTACGTGCACGTGGTGCCGATGTCACAGCTGCAGCATTACATCGGCGAGACCACCTTCCTCGCAGTGCTCGCGCCCCAGCCCAACAAGACGCGCGGGCTGCTCGAGGTTGAGCTGGGCCTCGCTCACCATGCGATCGACATGTTGCTGGGCGGCGCCGGTGAAGCCGTCGCGTTGCGCCCGCTGACCGACATCGAAGAGGGCGTGATGACCTACGTCATCATCGAGACCCTGAAGGCGCTCTCACCCGCGCTCGATCCCTCGCTGCCCAAGTTGCGAATCGAAGGCGTGGTGCGGGGCTTCGAAGAGATCCAGGGCCTGATTCCCGAGACGGAGAACCTGGCGGTGGTGCAGCTCAAGGCCGTGTTCGGCACCCACGCGGGCTACCTGCGCCTGGTGATTCCCGAAGAAGTGCTGGCCACTGCCAACCCGCCCGCTGACGCTGCCGTTCGCCGGGCGCGCCGGGCCTCTGATGCCGAAGCGCACCTCACGCGCCTGCGCAACGTGGTGACCTCGGTGCGCGCAGAGATCGGCAACGTCGAGGTCACCGGCGCCGAGCTCTCGCAGCTGCGTGAACGTGACGTGGTCCTGGTGGATCAGCTCAGCTGCCGGCCCGATCAAGGGCAGGGCGGCACGGCGAAGCTCAAGGTGGGTTACGGGCGCGCGGGGCACCTCGAGGCTGAGATCCTGGTCGTAAAGGGCCGGTTCAAGGCGAAGGTGACGGGCATCAGCCTCGGGGGGACTCCGCCTCCGCACGGGGGCGAGTCGCCCGAAGACGCGCCCGCGGAAGAACAGCCGGCAGATGACGAAGATGAATCGACCACGCCTGGTTCGGTTCGAGGGAGAAACGACGTGGACGACGCACAGGGCGCCGGTGGCGCCGACCTGATGAACGACATCCCCCTGCAGATCTCGGTGGAGCTCGGCCGCGTGTCCACCACCGCCGAAGAGGTAGTGGCCCTCAAGGTGGGGCATGTGTTCGACTTGAATCGCGTGGCGGGTGAACCGCTCGATCTCTCCGTTCACGGCAAGGTCGTGGCGCGGGGCGAACTCGTCGAGATCGACGGGAACCTCGGCATCCGGATCCTCTCGCTCGCAGGGTGACCTCGCGTCACGCGTCGGGTACCGTGTGCCCGTGCTTCGGTTGCCGGTCTCCCTTCTTTTTTTCGCATCGATGGCCGCCCCCGTGGCGTGGGCCGAAGAGACCGTGGCGGCGCCCCCGGTCGTTGCGCCCGCTGCGCCCAACGTGGCGCCCAGCCCCTTGCCGCGCGACGAAGCGAACCGCCTCGCCGAACCCGAGATTCCAAGGTCAGACCCGCCGGAGCTCGCGGTGGAAGACTTCAGCCTCGGGTGGACCCTCATTCGCACCATGATCGTGTTGGCGATCGTGGTCGCGCTCGCCTACCTCACCCT
>JAYTAT010000820.1:0-2960 GCA_043737315.1 Archangium sp. | reverse complement strand
AGCACCACGGGCGGCGGCGGGGGCAGCACCACGGGCGGCGGCGGGGGCAGCACCACGGGCGGCGGCGGGGGCAGCACCACGGGCGGGGGCGGCGGGGGCAGCACCACGGGCGGGGGCGGCGGGGGCAGCACCACGGGCGGGGGCGGCGGAGGTACGAACCAGCCGGGCGACAACTGCAGCAACCCCACGCCCCTGTCCTTCGACAGCACGGGGCTCGCGTCTTTCAGCGGTGACAACTCGCTGTACGCGAACGACGGTCAGGGCTCTTGCGGTGATTCGCGCGAGCGCATCTTCAGCTTCGTGGTGAACACGCCGACCTGGGTGGAGATCTCTTCGGTCGGCCTGATGGCCTACCACCTGCGCACCACCTGCAACGCGCCGACCACAGAGCAGTGGTGCGCTTCGACCACCGGCAAACGGCTGCTGCAGAGCGGCCAGTACTACCTCTGGGCCGAAGCCAGCAGCGTCTACACCCTGCAGGTGCGCCTGCTCCCCGGCGAGACGTGCGAGACCGCCACTGACATTCTGCTCAGCGGCACCTCCTCGACCGTGACGGGCACGCTCAACGGTTACGAGCACCAGGTGACGACGGGCTGCAGTTCGTCGGGGCCGGATCGCGCCTACCAGTTCAACCTTGTACAGGCGCAAAGCTTCACCGCGACCCTGAGCCAGGTGAGCGGCTTCACTGGCCGGCTGGTGCTCCAGTCGCTGTCGGGCAATTGCACCTCCGCGACGACGGTGACGTGTCAGTCGAGCCTTTCGGCGAACACCGACGTGACGTTGCGGCGCGGATTACTGCCGGCGGGCCGCTACGTGTTGTGGGTCAAGGGCAGCACGACTGGCTCGTTCACGCTCACCACCACGCTCACCCAGGTGATGCAGGGCGAGACCTGCTCGAATCCGATTCCGCTCCCGTTCTCGGGGGGCTCCGCTTCGGCCAGCGGTGACACCAGCACCTTCTTCAACGACACCACCGCCAACGGCCCCTGCGGAACCAACGGCCTGGGCAGCGAACTCGTCTACGCTTTCACGCAGGCAACCAGCGGAAACCTGACCGTCACCGTCACGCCTCAGAGCACCGCGTTGCGGCCGGTGGTCTCTGTGCGTGGGGCCGTTGCTTGCGGCACGTCGACGCCTGACGTGTCGTGCGGCCAGGCCACCAGCAGTGGCGCGACCCTGACGTTCACCGCGTCACTTTCGGCGGGGAACTACTTCCTGGTGGTCGACAGCTTTGGCGCGGGTGGCCCGTTCACGTTGGCTGCTTCGCAGCCCGCCGTGACCGTCAACGCGGCTGAGCAATGTTCGGGTGCGACCACGCCGTTGATCACTTCGGCCGGCATGGTGACCGTCACCGGAAACACCGCCTTACTCTCAGGCGACTACACTTCGGGAGCCATCAACGGCTGCAACGGCAGCGGCTCGGGCCCTGACGGCGTGTACATGATTACGCACCCGACGACCGGCACCTTCACCGCGGCCATCACCGGCACCGGCAGCCCCGTGACCTACGCGCCCATCATGTACCTGCGCAGTACCTGCACGTCGTCGACGAACGATATTGCGTGCGCACCGAACGCAGGCGGCAGCTGCATGACTTCGACGGGAACGCTCACGGCGACCAGTCTGGCGGCTGGCACGTACTATTTGATCGTCGATAGCTGCGGCTCGTCGGGCGGAGGGCCGTACTCGCTGACCGTCAGTCAGTGAGGAGGGGCAGCCCGTTCACGAACCCAATCGCGCACCCATACCGCCACGGCGCGCGACCCCGCAGGCGCGAGGTGCACACCGTCATCGAGCCGATACCGCAGCAGCCGCCCATCAGGTGCCTGCACGAAGGTGGCGAACTGCCGCTGCGAATCTCCAATCAACAAATCGACCTCGAGGAACTCGACGCGCGGCACCTTGCGCGCGGTCTGCGCGAAGACCCGATTCAAGAACGCCGCCCGGGCCGACAGCCGTTTGTCCTTCATCGGAGGCAGCGTGAGCCACAACACCCGCGTGTTCTCCGCGGTGAGCGCGCGCATCATCGCCTCGACCCGCGCCGCATAGACCCGCCGCCACCGGGGCTCTCCGTAGTCGAGTTGCACATCACCGTCCCGAAGGTTGGTGGCGTCGTTCGCGCCCAGCGAGACCACCACGAAGCGGGGCCGCTCACGTTGCAGCAACGCCGGCACCACCTTCATCCAATCGTAGACATCAGGCCGCGCCAGACCGGTGCCGAGCTGAGCTGCCCGCGTGACCCGAAGACCCGAGCTGCGCAAAAGCGTGCTCTCGAGCGTGGCGCCCAGGCTGCCAGCGATCATCGAGTCACCCAGCAACAACACGCCGCCGCCCGGTGGCTCTGCGATGAGTTGAGGCGTCGGCTGTTCCACCACGGGCACTTCCGGCCAAGGCGGCGGTGCTCCGACAGGAACCGGCTCGGGAACAGCGGGCGCAACCCAGCCCTCGGCCAGGAGCGGGTCGCCTTCACCACCGACCCGGCGCGAGAGCTCTTCCCGCCCGCGTGCAGCCCAACGCCTCGGCGCATCGACGCCCACCTTCGACAAGGCGGCGTGCAGCGGGGTGAGCGTACGCAACAGCATCGCTTGCGCGGGCCCCACGTCGAGCCGTTGTGCCCACGCGAGCAAGCCCTCCGAGTCGAGCCCCAGCGCCACCACGCACGCGACGAGCAGCACCACCGCGGTGTCCTTCACCCCGAACGTGCGCGCGGGGCGGGAAGCTGCGTAGCTCTCGAGCGCGGCGGCGATTCCATCAGGCTTACGGTTCACGGGAGCTCATCGCTGATCAGAACTGGAAGTAGATGAAGGGCGCCACGCCGCGGGGCCCCAGCGCGTCGAGCGCGACCACCAACAACGCGAAGGCGATGCCCTGGGCGATCAACGGCCACCGCGAGAACCTCGCGCGTGCGGCCACCAACCCGTCAGCGGAAATGAGCGACGAGAGCAGCGCGACCAGCACCA
>JAYTAT010000819.1:0-7333 GCA_043737315.1 Archangium sp. | reverse complement strand
AGAATGGCCCGGCCAAGAAGGACATCGAGTCGGTCGTCGCGCTCTCTCCGAAAGCAGAGTTCACGCCCACCTTCTTCACGCCCGACCTCATCAAGTTCGCCGAAGCGCAGCGCAAGTTCGCCGCCAACGCGAAGGGTGAGCTGCTGGTGCGCACCGAGCCTCCGGGGGCGCGGGTTTGGGTCGACGGTCTGTATCGCGGCGTGAGCCCGGTCACCGTGGCCGGCCTCACGGGCGCCAAGCACTTCGTCGCCGCTTCAGCAGGCGGCTTTGCGCTGGGGCAGAGCCAGGCGGGCCCGGGTGAAGAGGTGCTCTCGCTGGCTGCCGCAGAGCTGGGCCCCGGTTGGAAGAAGGCCATCAGCGACATCAAGAAAGATCCCGAAGGCTCCACGCGTGACAACGCGGCGCAGGCCCTGGGCAAGGCGGTGCAGCTCGAGCAGGTGCTGTTGGTGGTCTCGCGCAAGAGCCTCGCGGGCGAAAAGCTCGAACTGACCGGCATTCGCCTCGAGGTCAAAGACGGTCACAACGCATCGTTCCGCACCGCGACGGTCAACCCCGGCGATCCCGAGCAGCTCGCCTCGTTTTTCGATGCGCTGACCGGCAAGGACGCGAAGCGCGATGGCCGCGATCCCGTGCACCACTTCAAGGGCGGGAGCGGCGCCTCGGTGAAGACCGTGGCCGGCATCTCGCTACTGGGCGCGGGCGCCGCGGCGATCATCGTGGGCGGTGTGTTCGGCATCATGGCCAACGGCAAGGCCAACGACTACCGCGCGACGCCCCAGACGCAGCCGTTCAACTCCGCCAACTTCAAGCGCGACGGCCAGACCTACGCGGTGGTGGCCGACATCTCGTACGTCGTCGGCCTCGTGGCGGCGGGTACGGGCGGGGTGCTGCTGTTGACCGACAAGCGGGGAAGCGCTGAGGCTGAAGAGCCGGCGGGGCCCGGGAAGAAGGGCGGCGCCGACGACCTCAAACGCCGCGAGTTGGATCGAAGGGCGGCCGAAGATCGCCGCGCTGCGGAAGAGCGCACGAAAGACGACGAGCGCCGCCGGGAGGAAGACCGCAAGCGCGAAGACGAGCGCAAGAAGGACAACGACTCGAAGGCGTCCGACGACAAACGCCGCGCCGAGGAAGAAGCTGCCGCGCGCAAGGCAGAGGCCAAGACGAAAGAAGACGAAGAGCAGAGCACGAAGAAGCTCAGTAAAAAGGAGCGCGAGGCCCTCGAGCGGAAGAAGCGCGAGGAGGAGAAGCAGGCCGCCGTGGAAGAGAAGCAACGCGCGGAAGAGAAGCAGCGCGCTGAAGAAGAAGAGCGCGCGAAGAAGGCGGAAGAGAAGAAGGGTTCCGGCAAGCTCACCAAGAAGCAGCAGAAGGAAGAGGACGAGCGCCGGAAGAAAGAAGAAGAGGCGAAGGCTGAAGAGGCGGCCCGTTTGAAGGCCGGCGCCGACGCGAAGAAGAAGAAGGACGAAGAAGAGCGCAAGAAGCGGGAAGAGGCCGAGAAGAAGAAGAAGGCCGAAG
Organism: Archangium sp.; assembly: GCA_043737315.1. Lineage (GTDB taxonomy): Bacteria > Myxococcota > Myxococcia > Myxococcales > Myxococcaceae > Archangium_A. Next base: position 5,821 of record JAYTAT010000819.1, on the reverse strand, counting down.
ACCACGACGACTTGCGCAACTTCTGACGCCGGTTTTCTGGGTCTCCTGGCCCCCGGCGTCAGTCAATAATTCGACAGCCTGTGACAGACCTGTAGCGTCCTGTGTTGTCGGCCCTTTGAGGGACGGCACGGCGCCTGCTTTTCAAGCTGCCCGAGGCGCAACACCGCGGCTCAAGAGACACAGGGACACATGAATCAACGACGCGTCGGAGTGCTGCTGGGCGGGTGGGGCGAGGAGAAGGACATTTCGGTCAAGACGGGCGAAGCCATCTCCACGGCCCTCGAAAAGCAGGGCCACGCGGTCACCCGCATCCTGGCCGGGCCCGGTCTCGACCAGGCCGTTCGCGGCGCGGGCATCGACGTCGCGTTCATCGCGCTCCATGGCCGCATGGGTGAAGACGGCAAGGTGCAGGGCCTGCTCGAGGTGATGGGCGTGCCGTACACCGGCTCGGGCGTGCTCGCTTCGGCCCTCGCCATGAACAAGGGCTTTGCCAAGAAGCTCTTCCGTCAGCACAACCTCGCGACGCCCGCGGGCTACGTGGCCAGCACGGCACAGCTCGAGCAGGTCGAAGAGCTCCACTGCGATCTGGGTTTTCCCTGCGTGGTAAAGCCGTCTTCAGGGGGTTCGTCGGTCGGCCTCACCCTGGTGCACACGCTGGACCAGCTGCGACCCGCCGTGGCCCTCGCTTGCCGCTACGGCGGTGAGGCGATGGTCGAGCGGTACGTCAAAGGCAAAGAGGTCACCGTGGCCATCCTCGGCGGCGAGATCCTCGGCAGCTGCGAGATCGCCTCGCCCGGCGCGACCTTCGACTTCACCACCAAGTACGAAGGGGGCGCGCGGTACCACCTGCCGCCCCGCCTGCCGCCCACCCGTGTCTCCAACCTCGAGACGATGGCGCTGACCGCCTACCGCGCGCTGGGTTGCCGCGGCGCCGCGCGCATCGACTTCATCTGCCCCGACGTGGGCAATGAAGTGTTGCTCGAGGTGAACACCCTGCCGGGTATGACGCCCACCTCGCTGCTCCCGAAGATCGCCCGGCAGCGCGGCCTGAGCTTCGAAGACCTCTGCGAGAAGCTGCTCGTGCTGGCCACCAACGAGGCCATCGAGGTTCAGCCGCTGCCCGAGGTGACCGAGCGCGCCGTTCCTTCGCGGCACGTCGGGTAGGCGTCTCACCCCCCTTCCCAGGAGGCTGGGCACCACGTCAGACTGTCACGATGATCACCGCGCTCCTGACGTTGTGTCTGGCTGCCTCCGAGCCCATTCGCCTCGCTCCTGGTGCGCAAGAGGTGGTGAAGGTGCACAACCTGACCCGCGTCGGCGTCGGTGATCCCAACATCGCCGACGTCACCACCACCGGCCGGGGCGAGCTGCTCGTCACCGCCCGCGCGCGCGGCCGCACCACCCTGACGCTTTGGACCTCGAAAGGCCTGGAGACGCGCGTGGTGGTGGTCGACGACGGCAAGAGCAGCGAGATCGGCCGGCTGGTGAAGTCGGTGGTCAACCCATCCCTGCGCGTCGAGGAGTTCAGCGGCCGCACGGTGATCGACGGCCTGCTCGATTCGCCCGCCGAGCTTCAGCGGCTCCGCGCGCTGGTGGGCAATGACGCGAACGTCACCATTCTCGCCCGGCTCGACCCGCGCGTGCTGCCGGCGGTCGCGCAGAACATCACGGCTGCGTTGCACCGGGAGGGGCTCAAGAATGCCCAGGCCTCGGTGCTGGGGCAGACGCTGGTGCTGGAAGGCTCGGTGGCTGACGAACGCGAGCTGAAGAAGGCTCAGCTGATCGCCGACACCTACGCGGCTGACCTGCTCCGCCGCTGACCGGTCGAACTGCGGGGCCTGCTTCGCAACAGCGCGTTGCGTCAACTCGATTGATCGAAGGGTTTGACACAGGGGGCCATCCTCCCTAGAAGGTCTCGTCCTTCGCCCGGGAGGTAGATTCCTAAAAGGTTCCGGGTACTTGGAGAGGCCGGCGCCCGAATGAGCCCCGTAGAAATCGCGTTCCTAGCCGTCTACTTCAGCGTGCTGGCTGTTCTGTCTGTGTACGGTTCGCACCGCTATCGGATGGCGTACCTGTACTACCGGCACAAGTACAAGCTGCCGACGCCGAAGGGCCCGATGGCGAAGCTGCCTCGGGTCACCATTCAGCTGCCCATCTTCAACGAGATGTACGTGGTGGAGCGCCTGGTCGACTCTGTCTGCCGCATCGAATACCCGCGCGATCTCTTCGAGGTGCAGGTGCTCGACGACTCGACCGACGAGACCTGCGGCATCGCCCGCGCTCGCGTGGATCAATGGAAAGAGAAGGGCATCGACATCGTCTACGTGCACCGCACGAATCGCCAGGGTTTCAAGGCCGGCGCACTCGAGAACGGGCTGCACCTGGCCAAGGGCGAGTTCGTCGCCGTGTTCGATGCCGACTTCGTGCCGAGCCCCGACTTCCTCACCCGCACGGTGCCGTTCTTCGTCGATGACAAGGTGGGCATGGTGCAGGTGCGCTGGGGCCACCTGAACCGCGAGTTCAGCATCCTCACGCAGGCGCAGAGCATTCTGCTCGACGGTCACTTCCTCATCGAGCACACCGCGCGCAACCGCTCGGGTTGTTTCTTCAACTTCAACGGCACGGCTGGCATCTGGCGCCGCGACACCATCAAGGACGCCGGCGGCTGGCAGCACGACACGCTGACCGAAGACCTCGACCTCTCGTACCGCGCGCAGATCAAGGGCTGGCAGTTCATCTTTCTGCCCGAAATCATCTCGCCGGCTGAAGTGCCAGTCGACATGAACGCCTTCAAGTCGCAGCAGCACCGCTGGGCGAAGGGTTCGATTCAGACGGCCAAGAAGCTGCTGCCGACGATCCTCCGCAGCAACCTGCCGTACGAGGTGAAAAAAGAAGCGTTCATGCACCTGTCGAACAACGTGGCGTACCTGCTGATGGTGGTGCTCTCCATCATGATGCCGCTGTCGATGGTGCTGCGCTTCAAGCAGGGGCTGTACGCGACGTTGTGGCTCGACCTGCCGGTGTTCGTGGCGTCGACCGCATCGGTGGGGTTCTTCTACGTGGCCACCGGCCGCGAGCTGGGGCTCAGCTGGTGGGGCCGGATCAAATACCTGCCTTTCGTGATGAGCCTGGGCATCGGCATGGCGGTCAATCAGGCCAAGGCCGTGGTCGAAGCGCTGCTCGACAGGCAGTCTGAGTTCACCCGCACGCCGAAGACGGGTTCTGAAGGCAAGTCGGTCAAGGCCGTGCAGAAGGCCTATCGCGGCAAGCGCAGCTGGGTGCCGGTCATTGAGCTGCTCTTCGGCCTCTACTTCACGGGTGCGGTCTGGTTCGCGTGGACCGAGGAGATCTGGACCTCGCTGCCGTTCCTGGTGCTGTTCCAGTCGGGCTTCCTCTACGTGGGTATCAACTCGATGCTCGAGTTCCGCGGGAAGTCGAAGTCGGCGCCGCAGGTCGTGGCACAGCCCCAGCCGACCAGCTGAACCGCTTGCCCCCTCCTTTCCCCCTGGGGAGAGGGACGGCGTGAGGGAGTTCGAATCACCTTCAGAAAAACAAAAGGCCCGCATCGCTGCGGGCCTTGTCGTTTCAGCGATTTGAGCTGCGGCGAAAGCCCCTTTTCCAAAACCCTCAGCCCGGCGGGGACAGACCGCTTCGGGGGCTGTGCGGCTAGCGGCGAGCGCGCTCGATCTTGAGCTCTTTGTCTGCGTGCTTCTTGCCCGCCAGAGACTCGAACGAGGGGGCATCGGCTTCGGCCACGTGCACGTATGAGTACGTGCCGCGCAGCTCGAGCTTCGAGACCTTGTCGCTCGGAGCACCCAGCGCCGACAGTGCCGTGCCCAGCCCGGCCTCGTCGACCCCGTCGGCCTTGCCCAGGTTCACCCAGATGCGCACGTTGCCCGGCGCCACTTCGACGCGCTCTTCACGCGGCTCGCGGCGTTCACCCCGGCCCGGACGCTCGCCACGATCAGCGCGGGGAGCCCGCTCGCTGCGCTCACGGCGGGGCGCACGATCCGAGGTCGACTCAGACGAACCCGCATCGGTGGTCGGGTCGTCGATGGGGGGCAGCGGCTGACCCGACTGCATCAGCTCGAACATCTCGCGATCGGTCAAACGCTTCTTCGCCGGAGCACGAGGCGCGGCGGGAGATGCACCTTCGACGGCGGCGACCGCCGGGGTGCCTTCAGAAACCGGCTTCTCTTCGTTCGAACGGGCCTCGCGGCGCGGCGGGCGGTCTTCGCGCGGCGGGCGATCCCGGCCTTCGCGGCGACCGCCTTCACGGCCACCCTCTCGACCCCCCTCGCGGCGCGGCGGGCGGTCTTCCTTGGGCCTGTCACCACGCGAGTGACCACCCGTCGGCGCGGCCACGGGGGCCGTCTCGGTACCCGGCGCCGCGTTGGGGTCGTGCGACTGCGCCTTTTCCATGCGGCGGTGCGTGAAGAAGTACCGGAGCATGAACGCGATCAGCTCGTCGGCGTCGTTGCGCACCTTGAGGTCGTTCGCGAGCGCGAGGAACCCTTCGTAGATGCTGCCCTTGGCGGCTTCCTTCAGCTCACCGACGTGACGGTCCGTCCACATGCGGGCAGCTTCTTCGGCGTTCGGCATCGGCTTCCTCTCGAATACCACGTTGAACTTCTTCTCCAGGGTGGTGAGCGTCGTCATCTCACGGCCGGAGGTCAGGTTGAGCGCCGTGCCCTTCTTGCCGATGCGGCCGGTGCGGCCGACACGGTGAAGGTAGACGGCGGGATCTTCGGGCAACGAGTAGTTGATGACGTGCCCGAGGTCGCTGATGTCGATGCCGCGCGCCGCGATGTCGGTGGCGACCATGAAGGCCAGCTCGCCCTTCTTCACGCGGGACATCACGCGCTCGCGCTCTTTTTGCGCCAGGTCGCCGTTGAGCAGCTCGGCGTCGAACCCGTTGCGGTTGAGCACCGCGGTCACCAGCTCGGTGTCAGCGCGGGTGTTGCAGAAGATGATCGCGTTGTCGGGGGCTTCCATCTCGAGCATGTAGAGAAGGTTGCGCGGCTTGGGGTACGCGTCTGAGAGCTCGTACCGGATGTGATGAATGTGATCGACGGTGAACACATCGCCCGAGAGCAGGAGCGTCTCGGCATCGGTGGTGTACTTGCTGATCAACCGCTTGATGTCTTCGGGCACGGTCGCCGAGAAGAGGAGCACCTGCCGCTTCTTCGGGAGTTGATCGAGGATGCGCGTCACTTCTTCGTAGAAGCCCTGGTTGAGCATCTCGTCGGCTTCATCGAGGACGGCGTGAACGCACTGGTCGAGCTTGAAGTTGCCGCGGCGAATGTGGTCATGCACGCGGCCGGGGGTACCGACCACGATGGCCGCGCCGCGACGAAGGGCGTCTTCCTGCTGCGACATCGACGAGCCGCCGTAGATGCAGACGATCTCGATGTCGCGGTAGCGGGCGAGCTCGGTGAGCTCCTGGGCGACCTGAATGGCCAGCTCGCGGGTGGGGCACATCATCAGCGCGCGAACACCCCGGGCGCCGACCGGTATGCGATCGATCAGGGGCATGCCAAAGGCGGCGGTCTTGCCCGTGCCGGTCTTGCTGCGAACGATGAGGTCTTTGCCCGCGAAGGCCGGGCCGTAGGCCTTGGCTTGCACGGGCGTGGGGTGGGTGTACCCCCGCTCTGAGATCGCGCGCCGGAGCTCAGGCGAGAGCCCCATGTCATCGAAGCTGATCTCGGCCCGGTATTCTTCGGGGCGATCGTCGGTTCCCGTCGGCAGCGCGGATTGCGTCTCACTCATTCCCTTCGGATGTACCCGTGCCCCCCCGACGTGGCAACGACTCATTCCCTGC
>JAYTAT010000818.1:0-2964 GCA_043737315.1 Archangium sp. | reverse complement strand
CACGAGGTGCCGCACACGTTGGGGGTTCCGCCACCGCCGCAGGTCGCCGGCAGGGTGCAGGTGCCACAGTTGAGCGCGCCGCCGCAGCCATTGGCCGCGCCGCCGCAGTTGAGGCCCAGCTGAGCGCAGGTCTTCGGGGTGCACGACTGGGGCACCGGCACGTCGGGCCTGATGCAGGAGGAGAGGTCGAAGATGAGGTACTCGAACACCTTTTCCTGAGGCGTCATCCCTCCGACCGAGCAGTAGGGCCAGACCGCGGTGCTCGCGCTCGCGTTGATGACGTGGAAGTCGCTGAAGAGCACGCGGCCACACTGGTTCTCGGGCGCCGCCGTGGTGGGGGTGTTGAAGGTGTACTGAAAGGGCGTGTTCTCATTGGCGTTGGCCCCGGTGAAGCCGTAGACCCAGCGCTGACCTGGCGGGTTGTTGATGCCGCTGAGGTCGTTGCGCACCGTGGTGATGCGAATGCGGGGCACCGCTGGGGTCGAGGTGGCCGCCTGCGCGTTCACCAGCTGCACCCACTCGGCGAACGTCTGACCCTTGGGGAAGGCGGTGTCGATGCGGGCGTCCTGGTTTGCGACCGACGAGGCGCCCGGGGTGAAGGTCGCCGACGAGGTGAACGAGATGGCGCTGGGCTGGCCATAGAGCCACACGTAGGCGAAGTGGCTGGCGAAGATGCGGCCGCCCGCGTTCGCGTAGGCCTCCATGTTCTGGCGCTGGAGGAAGCTCTTGGGCTGCTCGCTGCCCACGCAGTCGAGGATGATCATGTCGTGTTTACGCATCTCGGCGAGGCTGTCGAAGATGGTGGAGGCCGCAGGCGTGGTGCCCGTGGTGAAGCGGCCGCCGTTGTCGCGGTAGAACTTCACGCGCCCGTTGCCCGAGGGCGTCGAGTACTGATCGGCCGCGATGCCGATCTTCGGCAACACGCACTCGATGGTGTCGACGCTGCCGGTGACCACGGCGATTTTGGGAATGCTGTCGTTGGGGCTGAACTCGCCCTGCTTGCGCGGGAGGCGGGTCTGCTCGGCGTTGAGCGCGGTGTTCGCGCAGCACGCCGGCGCGGGCACCGTGATGTAGCGGCGCCACTTGCCCAGCTGAATCACCACCGGCACCATCGTGCCCGCGCCGCACGGCACGTTGGTGAGCGTGAAGCTGCCGTTGGTCGCCGAGTAGGTCGAGGTCAGCGGGTTGCCGCTCACGCCATCGGCGCATTGATCGCAGGTCACGCCGCCATCACCCTCGAGGCTCGCGACGGCCGAGTTGGGGATGTACACGAGCGCCCCGGGGATGGGGTCAGGCTCGCCGTAGCCAGCGTCAGCCTGGGTGGGGGCGAGCACCACGCCGGTCATCGTGCTGCCGCCGTCGACGCCGGGGCAGGCCAGCTGGTTCTGGCAGAGGTTCACGCAGGTGCCGGCATCGACGCCGATGCTGCCGCAGATGCTGGGCGTACCCGCGCCGCCGCAGATGTCGGGCATGGTGCAGGTGCCGCAGTCGGCGGTGAGCCCGCCGCAACCGTCAGCCACCGGGCCGCAGTTGGCGCCCTGCTGAGCGCAGGTTCTGGGGACGCACGCGGGGGGGGCGCCGCACGCGTTGGCCGTGCCGCCGCCGCCGCAGGTCTGACCCGAGGGGCAGCTGGCGCCGCACATGATGATGGTGCCGCAGCCGTCGCTGACCGGGCCGCAGTTCGCGTTGAGCGTCGCGCAGGTCCTGGGGATGCAGGCGACCGAGCCGCCGCACTGGTTGGGCACGCCGCCGGCGCCGCACGCCTGGGGCACCACGCAGGTGTTGCCGCACGGAATGACGTTGCCGCAGCCATCACCGATGGCGCCGCAGGTGGCGTTGAGCTGAGCGCAGGTCTTGGCCACGCACACGGTGCCGCCGCCGCACTGGTTGGGCGCGCCCCCACCGCCGCACACCGCGGGCGCGGTGCAGGTGCCGCAGTTCAAGATGTTGCCGCAGCCGTCGCCGACCGAGCCGCAGGTCGCGTTGGCCTGCGCGCAGGTCAAGGGCGTGCAAACCGCGCCGCCACCACAACGATAGGGGATGCCGCTGCCGCCGCAGGTGTTGCCGCCCATGCAGCCGCCGCAGTTGAGCAGGCCGTTGCAGCCGTCACCGATGACGCCGCAGGTGGCGCCCGCGATGGCGCAGGTGGTGGGGATGCACTGGCCCGCGTCGTTCAAGTTGCTGCCGAGCAGGCCGCAGGTGCCGGGCACGCCGCCACCGCCGCAGATCTCAGGCAGCGCGCAGGCGCCGCAGTTCATCAGGTTGCCGCAACGATCGGCCATCGGGCCGCACTCCACGCCGAGCTGGGCGCAGGTGACGGGGATACAGCCTGCATCACCGCCGCACACGCTGGGCGCGCTGGGCCCGCCGCCGCCACAGGTCTGGGGCAGGGTGCACGAGCCGCAGTTGATCAACGCGCCGCAGCCGTCGCCGATGGGCCCGCAGTTGGCGACTGCGATGGCGCAGGTGACGAGGCCGCAGCCGCCGTCCATCGCCATCATCATGCCGCCGCCGCCACCCGTGCCGCCGCCGCTGCCGCCGCCGCCGCCGCCGTCATCACCACCATCACGACCGCCACCGCCACCGTTGCCTCCGCCGGTGCCAGCGCCACCTCCGTCAGGATTCACGTTGGGGTCGACGCACCCCTCACAGCCAGAGACAGAGATGATCACGCCGAGCATGAGCACGGCACTTCGAAAGGAATTCCGCATTTGCATTGACTCCCGGCGGGGAAAAGCCTGCGAAAGCCTAGCGCGGACTCGATGCGGCTCGCCCGTTTCCTTTCGCACGTTCGAAGACCCACATCGCGCACCCCGGTTCTGGGGCTACTCGGTGCTTGCGTTCGGAGCCCGCATCCACGACCTTTCCCTCGCCCATGCATCTTCGTCTGACGCGGTTGCTGCTGCTCAGCGCAGCCATGCTTGCTCTCTTCATCTCCTGCTCCGTCACCTTCAACGACCAGGT
>JAYTAT010000817.1:0-7336 GCA_043737315.1 Archangium sp. | reverse complement strand
GACGCGCACGCTCGAGACGGGCGAGATGCACTACCGCAGCCGAACGCGTGGGCTGTGGCACAAGGGGGCGACCAGCGGGAACGTGCAGCGGGTCGTCTCGCTCTCCACCGATTGTGATGGTGACGCGGTGCTCGCGCGCGTGCTGCCCGCGGGGCCCGCGTGTCACACGGGTGATGAGACGTGTTTTGCCGCAGCGCCGAAAGCAGAGGCGCTCTCGACCCTGGCAGCCACCATCGCCCAGCGCGCCGCGAGGCCGCAAACCGGCAGCTACACCACCAAGCTGCTGGGCGACCGCAATCACCGGCTCAAGAAGCTCGGGGAAGAGTCAGCCGAGCTGGTGATGGCCTGCGTCGATGGTGATGCCCCGCGCGCGGCCGAAGAAGCGGCTGACCTCATCTATCACCTGCTCGTAGCGCTCGAGCCGCTGGGGGTGGGGCTCGATGACGTGCGTGCGGTGCTCTCGGCGCGCGCACGGTAGGGAGCCCGAGGCCCGCGTCAGCAGCGTACCGCTGTCGATCTTCTTTCGACTGCCACGGCAGTGCGCGCTCGATGACGCGTCATGAACGGTGAATCATCGGCTCCGCGCACCGGTTCGCATCTGACCCGCCTCGTCAGACCAGACCCAGGGCGAAACGAGGGCGCGCCGAGCGAAGTTCTGGCGGCTTCGATCATGCAGAGCGGTGACCCCGATGCGGTCCTTCGTTCGCAAATTGCTCCCCGTGAGCGACCGTGGGCGCGCCGCGTTCTCAGTGGGTGTGCTGGTGGTGGGCCTCGCGATCTCCGAGTGGGGGGTGCACCGCGACCACACGCAACGGATCTCCGAGGGTCGCGCCGTCTTCCTCAGGCGCGCCGACGTCTTCCTCACCGAGGCGACGCTCCAGCTGGGCCGCGTGCAGCATGTGCTCAAAGGCGCGCGAGCGGCCGTCGTGGCAAACCCCTCTCGAGATCGTGACTTCGTGCGCCGTTTCCTCGAGGCCCGCGACATCCCCAACGATGTGCGCGGTGTCATCTCGGTGGGGCTGGTCGAGGCGGTGCCCCGAGACGGTCTCGAGGCGTTCCTCGCGGCCAGCCGTGAAGACCTCGGTGAGGGCTTCCAACTCAGGTCGAAGCACCAGCGCGACGAGCTGCTTCTCATCACGGTCGTCAGGCCTCAAACCGTCACGGGCGTGGGTATCGACGTCGCGGACGACGACGTGCGGCGCGAGACCATTCACCGCGCGCGCGCACTGCGCCGGCCCGTGCTTTCGACGCCGTTGAACCTGTGGCTCGGTCGCCAGTCTCGTCTCGGCGCAGGTCTGGTCGTGCCGGTGTACCTTTCAGAAGAAGCCGAGCTGCCTTGGGCCTACTTCGTCGGGGCCTTCGCATCAGACGAGCTCTTCGCCGACCCGCTGAGCCGCCTCGAGGGCGTGGCCGACGCAGACGTCTTCGTCGAGGGGGAAGCGCTGTTCGACTCACGTGCGCAGGGTCACCGCCAACCGCTCTTCGAGGTCAGCACCACCGTCACCGTGGGCGAGCGCCCGGTGCGCATTCACGCCGAGTCGACGCCCGCCTTTGAGGCCTCGATCGGTGCGTTCGGCGACTGGTCGTGGCGGTTGGTGGGTAGCCTCTTGAGCGCACTGCTCGGAGCGTTGACCTGGGTGCTGCTGCGCGAGCGGCATCAGGTGACCAGGCTTGCTGCCGAGATGACGGAAGACCTTCAAGCTGCGCGCACCGACGCGCTCGAGCAGGCCAGCCGGGCTGAAGTGGCGAGCGCAGCCAAGAGCACCTTCCTGGCCAACATGAGCCACGAAATACGCACTCCGATGAACGGCGTGCTCGGCATGACCGAGCTGTTGCTTTCCATGGATCTCACGGCGCAGCAGGAGGACGCCGCGCGCACCATCTATCGCTCAGCCGAGGCGCTGCTCGTCGTGCTCAACGACATCCTCGACTTCTCGAAGATCGAGGCGGGGCGCATCGAGTACGAGCGCTTGAGCTTCGACGTGGTGCAGCAGCTCACCGATGTGGCCGACCTCTTCAGGGGCAAGCTCGTGGGAAGCCCCGTCTCGCTCGAGGTGAAGGCCGCCCCTGACGTGCCGCGCTTCGTGTGGTCTGACCCCTCGCGCCTGCGGCAGGTGGTGGTGAACCTCGTGAGCAACGCTGTGAAGTTCACCGCGGCAGGGCAGGTCGTGCTCGGGCTGGAGCGCAGGGGCGATCGGCTGATCATCGCCGTGAATGACACCGGGCCGGGCATACCGCTCGATCGTCAGGCGAAGCTCTTCGCGCCCTTCACCCAAGCCGACGCATCGACCTCGCGCCGGTACGGGGGCTCTGGGCTGGGGCTCGCCATTTCGCGGCGCCTCGTCGAAGGCATCGGCGGCAGGCTTTCACTTTTCAGCGAAGAGGGCCGCGGCTCGCGCTTCGAGGTGTCCTTGCTGCTCGAGGAAGACACCACGCGCCTCACCCCGCCCCGGCTTCAGGTGGTGACCTCGAGCGTGGTCGCGCGGCGTTCGGGCACGCTTCGCGTGTTGGTGGCCGAGGACAACCACATCAACCAGCGCATCGCGCGCACCATGCTCGAGCGGTTTGGCTGCGAGGTCACCTTGGCCGAAGACGGTGCGGCCGCCGTGACGGCCTTCGCTTCTGGCCGGTGGGACATCGTCTTCATGGATTGCCAGATGCCCCGCCTCGACGGCTACGAGGCGACCGAGGCCATCCGCCAGTACGCGCGCAAGAACGGCCAGGCGCACACGCCTATCGTGGCCATGACCGCCAGTGCGCTCGCTGAAGACCGCGCGAGGAGCCTCGCGTCAGGCATGGATGATCATCTCTCCAAGCCCGTGCGCGCGACTGATTTTGAGCAGGCGCTCGAGCGCTGGGTCTGGGTTCACGAGGCCGCACGCGTCGCGTGAACGTCGATGGAAGTCATCACTCAGTCTTTGGATTTCACTGCGAAGAGCAACGCGAGCTTCTCTTCGCTGAGGCCCTGACAGCTCGAACAAAAGTACGTCGAGCGCAGCGCAGTGCCCTGACGCTTCATGCGAATGGCAGCCCCGCAGCGAAAGCACGGCCGACCCCTTCGTCCGTAGACCCACACCTTCGTCCCGTCTGACCGGCCCTCGAAGCGCGTCGTACGCCGGCCCATGAACGGTGAATCAGAGCCGTGGTTGGTGTTGACCTGCATCAGGTCGCGCGCTCGCTCGAGCAGCGAATGCAGCACCTCATCTTCGAACGACGCAACGGGCTCGAACGGGTCGAGGCGCTCGAGGAAAAGCAGCTCGCTCTTGTACACGTTGCCGATGCCAGCGACCGCAGCCTGGTGCATCACCGCGACGCCCAGCGGCCACCCCTCGACCACCCTCAAGTTGGCGACGGCCCGGGCCGCGTCGAAGCGCTCAGCCAACAGGTCAGGCCCCAGGCCCGCGAGCTGGCGGTCGCGGCGCAGCTCGCTTTCGCGCAGCACCCGCACCACCGGCGCGTTGTAACAAACGGCCTGCGCGTCTTCGACCTCGAGCACCACCCGCGCTTGTGAGGGCGAGCGTCTCCACTGCTGGCCCGGGCGATACAGGTGCCAGGCGCCCGGCATCTTCAGGTGGGTGTGCAGCACGAGCCCGTTGTCGAAGTGAATGAGCAGGTTCTTGCCCTGTGCTTCCACGGTCGTGATGGTGGTGCCGACCAGAACGCGCGCGTCGCCAGCAAGGCGCGAGAACTCGAGCCGCGTGACGACCTTGCCCTCGAGCGCGGGGCGCAACGTCTTGGCGATGTTGTGCAGCGTGTCGCCTTCGGGCACGAGGTGCTCCTAACGGGCGCCGACCGAAGCGGAAAGGCTTCAAATTGTCCGGTGCGAGGGGCGAGGCGGTTAAAGAACTCCGCGCATGGCCGCCCTCGACCTCTTTCATGAAGCGACCCGCGAGTGGTTCTCTGCGGTCTTCGCCAAACCGACCGAAGCGCAAGAGAAGGCCTGGCCTTTGCTGCACCGCGGCGACTCGACCTTGCTGCTCGCGCCGACGGGGAGCGGCAAGACGCTGGCGGCGTTCCTCCATGCGATCGACGCGCTGATGTTTCGAAGCCCGCCCGGCGAGACCAGGACGCGCGTGCTCTACATCTCGCCGCTCAAGTCGCTCGGAGTCGACATCGAGCGCAACCTGCGGGCCCCGCTCATCGGCGTCACCCACGCAGCCGCGCGGCTCGGGCTCAGCGTCGCTCCGCCTGTCGTGGGTGTGCGCAGCGGTGACACGCCGACCAAAGAGCGCGCCCGGCTCATCAGGCACCCGCCTGACATTCTCATCACGACCCCAGAGTCGCTGTACCTGATGCTCACCTCACGCGCGCGCGAGTCGCTGCGCGACGTGCAGACGGTCATCATCGACGAGATTCACGCGCTGGTGCCCACGGAGCGCGGCAGCCACTTGATGCTCTCGCTCGAACGCCTCGAGGCGCTCACCCGTGCACCGATGCAGCGCATCGGGCTGTCGGCGACCTGTCGCCCGCTCGACGAGGTGGCCCGTTTCTTAGGGGGCGCCCAGCCACGAGGCACGGCGCCCGTGCCATGCCATCGGCCGGTGACGGTCGTCGACGCTCAGGCCAAAAAGAAGCTCACGCTCCGCGTTCAGGTGCCTGTCGAAGACCTCTCGATTCGCAAGGCCGCCAGGGCCCGAGGTGAGCTCGCGACCGGCGGCGAGACCTCGATCTGGTCTGCGATTCACCCCCAGGTGCTCGAGCTCATCGAGACGCACCGCTCGACGCTCATCTTCGTCAACAGCCGCCGCCTCGCGGAGCGCCTTGCTCAGGCCTTGAACGAACTGAAGGGCGAGACGCTGGTGCACGCGCACCACGGCTCGGTGGCCAAAGACCAACGCGCGCGCATCGAAGAAGACCTGAAGGCCGGCCGCGTTCGCGCGCTCGTCGCCACCAGCACCCTCGAGCTGGGCATCGACATGGGCGCCATCGACCTGGTGGTGCTGGTCGAGGCGCCTCCGTCGGTCGCCAGCGGTCTGCAGCGCATCGGAAGGGCCAATCACCACGTCGGCGGCTCGAGCGAAGGCATCGTGGTGCCGAAGTACCGCGGCGACCTGCTGGCGTGCGCGGCGCTGGTCGAGGCCATGCGCGAGGGCGCCGTCGAGAGCACCCGCTACCAGCGCAACCCCCTCGATGTGCTCGCGCAGCAACTCGTGGCGATGATCGCCATGGACCCGGTGCACGTCGACGCACTCTTCGAACGGGTTCGACAAGCGGCCCCCTTCACAGACCTCACCCGCGGCGCATTTGAGCGGGTGCTCGACATGCTCTCGGGACGCTACGCGAGTGACGACTTCGCTGACTTGAAGCCCCGGCTCACGTGGGACCGGCTGAGCGGCGAGCTCAAGCCTCGCGAAGGTGCACAGCGCGTCGCCATCTTGAACGGGGGCACCATCCCCGATCGCGGCTTGTACGGCGTCTTCCTCGCGGGCGCGCCGAAGGGCCAGGGCCGCGTGGGCGAGCTCGACGAAGAAATGGTCTTCGAGAGCAAACCCGGCGACACCTTCGTGCTCGGCGCGTCGACCTGGCGAATTCAGGAGATCACCTTCGACAAGGTCATCGTCTCTCCGGCACCCGGTGAGCCGGGCAAGATGCCTTTCTGGCGCGGCGAGACGGCGACCCGCCCGCTCGAGTTTGGCCAGCGCATCGGCGCGCTCGTTCGCACGCTGTTGGCCCTGCCCCACGCTTCCGCCGTCGAGCTGTTGCACACCCGGCAGGGCCTCGACCTGACCGCGGCCGAGACGCTGCTGCGGTACCTCGAAGACCAGAAGGCCGCCGCTGGCCACGTGCCCGACGACCACACCATTGCCATCGAGACCTCGCGTGACGAGCTGGGCGACCTGCGCATCTGCGTGTTGTCGCCGCTCGGCGGCCAGGTGCTCGCGCCCTGGAGCATGGCGGTGGCGGCGAAGGCCAGAGACGAGCTCGGCATCGACGTCGAGACCTTGTGGACGAACGATGGCTTCGTGGTTCGGTTGCCCGAAGGCACGGCCCTGCCCAGCGAGGGTTTTCTCATCCCCAAGGCGGAGGAAGTCGAGGCGTTGGTCATGCGCCAGCTCTCGATGACGCCGATGTTCGCGGCGAGGTTTCGAGAAGCGGCGGCCCGGGCGTTGCTCTTGCCGCGCAGAAGGCCTGCGCAGCGCACCCCGCTGTGGCAGCAGCGAAAGCGCGCGTCAGACCTGATGGCCGCGGCCGCCCGCTTCGATGCCTTTCCCATCACGCTCGAGGCGTACCGCAAATGCCTCGCTGACATCTTCGACATGTCGGCGCTGACGCAGACGCTGCGCGACATCGAACGGCAGCACATCAAGGTCGTAAGTCGCACCGGCGAGACGCCCTCGCCTTTCGCCGCGAGCGTGCTCTTCGGGTACGTCGCGAACTTCATCTACGACGGCGATGCCCCGCTTCAAGAACGCCGAGCCCAGGCGTTGTCGATCGACACCTCGCAACTGCGCGAGCTGCTCGGCGAGCTCGAGCTGCGAGACGTGCTCGACGGCGACGTGGTGGGTGAGGTCGAAGCCCAGCTGCAAGCGCTCGCGCCCGGGTATCAGGCAAGGCACAAAGACGCGCTCCACGACCTTCTCCTCAAGCTCGGTGACATGAAGAGCGATGAAGCGGCCAGACGCTTCGAGGGTGACGTCACGGCCGCGCTGAAGGAGCTCGCGGTCGAGCGGCGGGCGCTGGAGTGCAAGTTTCACGATGGCGCGCGCTGGGTCGCGGTCGAGCACGCCAGCCGCTACCGCGACGCGCTCGGCGTGCCGCTGCCACCAGGCTTGCCCGAGTCACTGCTGGTGACGTCGTTGAGCGCGATGGACGACCTGGTGATGCGCTACGCACGAACGCACGGGCCGTTTTCGCCGCAGGATCTCGCGGCGCGCTACGGGCTGCGCATCACCGATGTCGAGCAGAAGCTCAAAGCGCTCAGCCAGGCGAAGCGCCTCGTGGAAGGTGCCTTTCGGCCGTTCGGAAAGCAGCACGAATGGTGCGCACCCGAGGTGCTGCAGACCCTGCGGCTGCGATCGCTTGCCAAAGTTCGCAAGGCGGTCGAGCCGGTCCCCCCCGAGGTGTTCGGGCGCTTCCTGATTTCGTGGCACGGGCTGTATCGAAAGCGCCAGGGCCTCGATGCGTTGCTCGACGCGATCGAGAAACTTCAAGGACTGCCGGTGCTCGCCAGCCAGCTCGAGCACGAGCTGCTGCCGGCGCGGGTCGAAGGGTACCGGCACAGCGACCTCGACGCGCTCGCTGCGGCCGGCGAAGTGGTCTGGGTCGGCGTCGAGCCGTCAGGCGATAAAGACGGGCGCATTGCGCTGTATCTGACCGAGCACGTCGCCCACCTGCA
>JAYTAT010000816.1:0-7337 GCA_043737315.1 Archangium sp. | reverse complement strand
ACACCAACCTCGACGCCTTCTACAACGTGCTGCGGCCGCTGGTGATGCCGCTGGTGCAGCGCCGCAAGCCGGGCCGCATCGTGACCATCTCGTCGGTTTCGGGCCTGCTCGGCAACCGGGGCCAGGTCAACTACAGCGCCGCCAAGGCCGGCATCATCGGGGCCACCAAGGCGCTCGCGCTCGAGCTGGCCAAACGCGACATCACGGTGAACTGCGTGGCCCCCGGCCTCATCGAGACCGAGATGGTCTCGCAAGAGGTTATCAAACATGCCCTCGAGCTCATCCCTGCCCGACGTCTGGGGAAGCCCGAAGAGGTGGCGGCCGCGGTGGCCTTTCTTCTCTCGGCCGAAGCAGCGTATGTGACGAGGCAGGTGATCTCGGTCAACGGAGGCCTGGGCTGATGCGACGCGTGGTGGTGACAGGAGTCGGGGCCTTGAGCCCGCTGGGCAACGACTGGCCGACCGTCTTCGCGCGTCTCAAGGCCAGGCAGAACGCCATCGTGCGGGCCGAGGTGCTCCAGCAATACGAAGGCATGGGCACCCGGCTGGCCGCGTTCGTCGCGCCCTACACGCTGGACGAGAAGGTCTACAACCGGAAGACCATGCGCGGCATGGGCCGGGTGGCGATGATGGCCACGCGCGCCTCTGAGCTCGCCCTGCGCGACGCCGGGCTCTTCGGCGATCCGTGGATCAAGACGGGCCAGATGGGCGTCAGCTACGGCAGCTCGTCGGGCTCGCCCGAGTTCATCGCCGACTTCGGGCGCATGTTGCTCAACAAGACCACCGACGGCATCACCGCCACCACGTACATCAAGATGATGTCGCACACGGCGCCGGTCAACGTGGGCGTCTTCTTCGGGCTCACCGGGCGCATCATCACCACCAGCAGCGCGTGCACCTCGGGCAGCCAGGGCATCGGGTACGGCTACGAGGCGATCCGCAGCGGGGCGCAGACCGCGATGCTCGCGGGCGGCGCAGAAGAGTTCGACGCCACCCAGGTCGCCGTCTTCGACACCCTGTTCGCCACCAGCACCACCAACGACGCGCCCGGCAAGACGCCGCGGCCGTTCGACGCGAACCGCGATGGTCTGGTGCTCGGTGAAGGCGCCGGCACGCTGGTGCTCGAAGAGCTCGAACACGCGAAGGCGCGCGGGGCGAAAATTCTCGCCGAGCTGGTGGGCTTCGGCACCAACAGCGACGGCACCCACGTCACCAACCCCAACAGCTCGACCATGGCCGTCGCCATGCGGCTGGCGCTGGCCGACGCGAAGCTGCCGCCCGAGGCCATCGGCTACGTCAACGCGCACGGCACCGCCACCGCGCAGGGCGACGTGGCCGAATCGCATGCCACGCAGTCCGTCTTCGGCGAGCGCATGCCCATCAGCAGCCTCAAGAGCTACATGGGCCACACGCTGGGCGCGTGCGGGGCGCTCGAGGCGTGGATGACCATTCAGATGCAGCGCGAGAAGTGGGTGGCGCCCACCTTGAACCTCGAGACCATCGACCCGAAGTGCGGCGCGCTCGACTACATCCGCGGCGAGCACCGGGTGATCGACACCGAGTTCGTGATGACCAACAACTTCGCGTTCGGCGGCATCAACACCTCGCTCATCTTCCGACGGTGGCCTTGAGCGGGAGGAGCAGGAGGCAGACGATTCCCGGAACGAGCGAGAAGCCTCGTACCGTGGCCGGTGGCAGCGACGTGATGGGCGGTTTTGCAGTGGCCTCAGCCACCGGGGCCGCTGACCCTTCCTCCGCGTTCAGCGCCAACTTGGCCTCCTTCGCCCAGCACACCTTGAGAGGTCGTCAGTGTTGAAGGACCAATGCGACCCAGCCGAAGACCGGGCCGGGGCTCACCGCAGCTCGAGGACGTCCTCGGTTCGGCGGGGTGACGCGCCCTGGCATACACTCAGGACATGTTGCCAAAGGTGAAAGGGACCAGGACCATCGCCGATTGGTTGGTGCAGCCTGAAGCGCGCCGCTTCGAGCTCGTGGATGGAAACTTGATCGAGAAGGCAAGCCCGTCGAGCGAGCATGGGGTCACTCAAACGCGAGTGGGGATTCAGGTCGGTGGCCCCTTCATGCGACGGCCCGGCGGCAAGTTCCCCGGAGGTTGGTGGATTGCCTCAGAGGTCGATGTGCTGCTCGGGGCTGACCTCTTCCGCCCTGACCTCATCGGCTGGCGTCGCGATCGCGTGCCAGAGATCCCACGGGACCGGCCCACCACGGTGAGACCTGACTGGATCTGCGAGATCGTCTCGGAGTCGAACGCGGCGCACGATCGGGTGGTGAAGATGCGCGCCTACCATCAGGCTCAGGTCCCGCACTACTGGTTGCTCGACCCGCTTGAACGCACTCTGGTGGTGATGCGCCACGCTGAAGGCGGTTACCTCAACGCTCTTGCGGCGACGGCCGATGAACGCGTGCGCCCGGAGCCGTTCGATTCGGTCGAGTTCCTGGTTGCGTCGTTCTTCGACGACGTTGACGACACCTGGTGAGTGAATCGCTCGACGTGCGCAGGACCCGTTGAGGTCACGAGAACGAGTGTCGAGCACGCGATCCGCGTAGCGTTTGCAGCGTCATTGCTGACGAACGAGCATCGACCGTGCTCATTCCGCATCGGCTGGGTACAACCGGAGAGCGCCGCGGTGCTCTTCCGTTTTGAAGCTCCGCCGGCGTTCGAGGTCGGTCAACTACGCCCCCCGAGACGATCGGCTACATGAACGCGCGCGGCACGACTCCCGGGTGATCGACACCGGGTTCGTGATGACCAACAACTTCGCGTTCGGCGGCATCAACACCTCGCTCATCTTCCGACGGTGGCCTTGAGCTTCAGGTGGTAGAGCGCTCTCATGGCGCG
The DNA here is from genome assembly GCA_043737315.1 of Archangium sp. Lineage (GTDB taxonomy): Bacteria > Myxococcota > Myxococcia > Myxococcales > Myxococcaceae > Archangium_A. Next base: position 4,478 of record JAYTAT010000816.1, on the reverse strand, counting down.
CCCACCCCCCTTTCGACGCTTCACCCACCCTGATGGCCGGCAGTGGGAAATTCGCCTGGTCGGCAACGTGGTCGAGCTGCGCATCACCAGCGACGGCGAGACGGTCGCCCGACAGCGCAAGTTCGACGCGCCGGTCCTGGGCGCCAACGATCTCGACGCCTCGGTGCGCGAGCAGCTGGCCGAAGGTTTCACCGAGCACACGCCCCCCGACTGGAAACGCCGCCTCGACGAGCTGGTGACCTTCTGGGAAGCCGACGATGCGGGCTTCGACGCCGACGTGCTGCGCAGCCAGTTGATCGCCGGTGGTGAGCCGCTCGCCAAAGAAGCGATCGAGAAGCTGACCTGGTGGGAGACCGGCCAGCCGCGCGACCCCAACTTGAGCCGGGCCTGGTTGCGGGAGCACGTCGATGGCGTGTTGCCGGCCGTGCTGCTGGCGCTGCGGTACCCCGATGCGCAGGTGCTGTTGCACGTCGACGCGTTGTTGGCCGAGATCAAAGAGCCAGGCGTCATCGAGTGCCTGTTGAGCATCGTCGAGCACCCCACGCCCAATGACGGCGATCGCCCCGCGTCCATGCCGCTGGCGGCCTTGCTCGCGCTGGGGAAGCCCGATGAAGACACCGCGGGCCGCCTGGCCCACGCGCTCGACTCAGAAGACTTCCGCGTGCGCGACGTGGCCGCGGCGGTGCTGGCCGAGTTCTCGGAAGACGACGTGCTCTTCAACACGCTCTATCGCCGCCGCACCGTGGCCCGCGAGTCAGACGGCATGTGCTGGGCGATGTTGCGCGTCGCCGAGGTTCGCCGCGCCCCCGAGCTGCGCGACTTCCTCAAGTTCATGCAGAAGAGCCCGCGGTTCCGCACGCCGGGCTATGCCGAGCGCATCGGCAACGCGATGGCCAAGCTGAAGAACCGCTGATTTTTCGCTGAAACTGCCGCCCACCGCAGAGCTTGCGCCGGCGCTGACGTCGTCACCGAGGGGGAATGCTGGCGCTCTCCTTGCTTCTGAGGAGAGGCATGACGCTCCTCATTCGCGACGCGATGACGCGGTCGGTGCACACCATCGGTGCTTCCCTGACCCTGGCGGACGCCGCTCGCATGATGAAGAAGCACAAGATTCGCCACCTGCCGGTGCTCGAGGGCAACGCGCTGGTGGGGCTGCTCAGCGATCGCGACGTGCAGGTGCTCAGCTCGGTCTCGGAGTTGGACCCCAGCTGCATTCTGGTGGAAGACGCGATGACCCAGGCCCCGTGGACGGTGTTGCCCACCACCCCGCTGCTCGAGGTCGCGACCCACATGGCGAAGAAGAAGCTCGGCAGCGCGGTGGTGCTCGAGAACGACAAGGTGGTCGGCGTCTTCACCACCACCGACGGCATGCGGGTGCTGGGCGAGCTGCTCGCCCGCTAGAACCGGGCGATCAAGATTGAAGCGTCGGGTGTGCTCACTTGCGGCGGCGGAATGTCCTGCGAAGGCGGCTGGTACTGACGCGGCTGTTGGTAGGGCGTGCGCGGCTCAATGAGCTGCAGCTGCTGGCGCAGGCTCGTGAGCTCTTCGTCGATGCGTTGGCGATCGGCGATGCGGGTGAAGAGCAGCCACACGCCGATGCCGGCGAGCGGTAACCCGATGGCGAGGCCGACGATGCCGATGATGAGCAATGGGCCGAACGCTCCGCCGAAGGGAACGGCCGCGCTGAGGGCGGCGTAGAGACCACCAAGCAGCGCGAGCCCGCCGCCGGTCGAGACGAGCGCGATTCCACCACCGATCCCAGGTCGCAGCTTCTTGAGCGCGTCGATGTCGACCCGAAGCTGCTGGGCCGACACCTGTGCATCACTGGGCACCATCGGGGGCCCGGCCTGGGCCAACAAGGGCGCGTCGTCGAGCAGGTGAACGCCGGCGGGGATGCCAATCTGGGTCAGGACCATCAAGGTAAAGGAAAGCAAGCCAACACCTTAGCTGCGCGGAGAGGATCAACACGCCCGGATGTCGACCGAACGTTGACCCAGCGCGCCACGAAGAGACGTCTCGAACTCGACGAGCTGCGAGTCACCGCGCGCAAAGTCAGTCCACACCACCGTGCTGTGCACCGAAGGAATCGCAAAGTTCTTGAGTCGCGCCCGCCACTGAATGCGGGTGAGCGGCTCTGCCTCCTTCGACAACCCCACGTGCACCTCGAACGCGCCGCAGGGCCCCATCACCAGCGGGAAGACCGAGAAGAACTTCGGCCGCAGCGCCGGGCGAACCCACAGCTGACTGCGCCCGCTGCCGCGCGCCGGCACGAACCGGCACCCCAGCCGCCGCTTGTGAGTGAACAACCCGTCGTCGACCAGCGCGCGGCAGAACCCGAGGAAGATCGTTCGGGCCGACTTCTCGCGGGCCAGTTGAAAAATGGCCAGCTCGAGCGCCGCGGTGCGCTCTGAGAGCAGCACCGGCGACTTGAGCGAATCGAGCCGAAACCCATTGCGGTCGTAGTCGAGCCCCTCGGGCGTCTCGAACAGCGCCGCCCCGCACACCGGCTCGCCCCGGTGCGTCACCGTGAGCACGTGACCACCGCGCACCAGGCGCTGCTGCAAGCCCGGCAACGAGGCGATCAGCTGCTTCGCGCCGAAGCGCGCCTCGACGTAGGGCCGATGCAGCACCCGATAAAACTGCTCCATCGCCTCGGGCGTCGAGCTGACCTTCCAATCCCATTCCCGGCCGCGAGCGACTTTGCGCAACCGCCGCCGATGGGCCTTCGAGCGCACCGACTTGATCTGCGCTTCCACGGTGGGCTCCACGTCGAGCACGGCATCGAGAAAAGGTGAGTACCGGAGCACGTCGCTGCGCGGCAACGGGAGCGGCTCGGCCACCACCAGCACGTCGGGCCGAAAAGAGGCGCCGAGTTTGCGCTCCCAGGGGCCGGCAAAGAAGACGCTGCACTGCTCCTGGTGCGCGGTCGACCCCACGTAGGTGATCGCCAGCGGATCCCGGGTGCCCTTGAGCACGCCACTGAGCTGCTGAAATGAGGCGCCACTGCGGAGCAATACCCAGCTATCCCGCGCGGAACTCGTCGCGTACTCAAACATGGCCGCTTGACCGCTCCCCTCGGTGATTCACTCGATCGACGTTCTTCCCGTGCTCTTCAACTCTCACCTTTTCCTCTTCGGCTTTCTCCCGCTGGCGCTGCTGGCGGTGTTCACCTCAGGTCGATCGGGTCTGCGGGGCGCGTTGGCCGCGCTGACTGTGTTGAGCATCGGGTTCTACGCCTGGTGGGACTGGCACAACCTCTTTCTGCTCGTTCCCTCGTTGCTGGTGAACTTCACCTTCGGGCGCCTGCTCACCCGTGATGCGCAGCGTCGTCAAGGGCCTGCGTCTCGTGCGCTCCTGGCCGCGGCGATCGCCTTCAACCTGCTGCTGCTGGGCTACTTCAAATACACCGACTTCGCGTTGAGCACCCTGAGCACGCTGACCTTCGCGCCCTTTGCGCTGCGCCACATCGTGTTGCCGCTGGGCATCTCGTTCTTCACCTTCGAGCAGATTGCCTACGTGGTCGACTCGTCGAAGGGCCACGTCAGGCCCTATGGGTTTCTCGAATACTGCGTCTTCGTCACCTTCTTCCCGCATTTGATCGCGGGCCCCATCATTCAACACGACGAGCTCCTCGCGCAGATGGACGCGCGCATCTGCACACCGCGCGCCGAGAACCTCGCCCTGGGCTTTTCGTTGCTGGCCATCGGGCTCTTCAAGAAGGTGGCCCTGGCCGACAGCGTGGCGGGGCATGTAGGCGGAGTCTACGACGTGTCGGCCAGCGCCCCGGTGCCCACCATGGCCGCCGCCTGGTTGGCGACCGTCGCCTATTCGGTGCAGCTGTACTTCGACTTCTCTGGCTATTCCGACATGGCGATCGGCCTTGCGCGCATGTTCAACCTCAAGCTGCCAGCCAACTTCGACTCGCCGTACCGCGCGCACAACATCATCGATTTCTGGCGGCGCTGGCACATGACGTTGTCGTCGTTTTTCCGCGATTACCTCTACATTCCGCTCGGCGGTAATCGCAAGGGTGCCGCCATGCAAGCGGCGTTCGTGCTGGTGGTGTTCTTCCTCACCGGGCTCTGGCATGGCGCCGGTTGGACTTTCATCGTGTGGGGAACGGCGCACGGCGTGCTGGTGCTGGCCAATCACCTGTGGTTGAAGCTAACTTCGTGGCGCTTGCCGGCGTTGATCAGCTGGCCGATGACGCTGGTGGCCGTGGTCATGCTATGGGTAGTGTTTCGGGCCACCACGCTCGCCTCGGCCGCGACGATCCTCGCCGCGATGTTCGGCGCCAGTGGCGTCATCGGCGGAGCCGCGCTGGCGGAGCTGAACCTGTACCCTCTTGCCTGCCTCCTGCCCGCCGTGGTCGCACTTTGCGCCCTGACGTTGCCTAACAGCACAGTCCTGTCGCACCGCCTGCGGCATGGGCGATGGCGCGGCGCACGGTCCGGCCGCAAGCACGCCCTGCGCTGGTG
>JAYTAT010000815.1:0-2966 GCA_043737315.1 Archangium sp. | reverse complement strand
GCGAGAAGCCGCAGAAGTCGAGCAGCAGCTTCCGGTACACGTATTTGAGGTCGTACTGACAGACCTTGTATTCAGGGTTCACCCCGCCCGCGCACGGGACGTTCGAGGGGAAGCTGTTCGGATCACCCGGCAATGTGCCGCGTTGAATCTCGACCAGGTCGGTGACCGCGTCGCCGTCGCTGTCGAGGCCTTCCACCGCGCTCAGCGCTGCGGGCAACGAGCTGGTGAAGTCACCGTCAGACAGCGGCCTCATCGCGCCCGGAGCGAGCCACGTCTCGAGCGCCGTGCCGTAGACGTTCCGCTGCGGAGCGGCCACGTGACAGTAAGTGCAGGCCGGCAAGGTGCCGACGCAGGTGGGCGCGGTGGGGTACTTCGCGCAGAAAGCCGCTGGGGCAGGCGGTTTGGCCCATGCGTGGGCTGACGCGAAGAGCGCCAACACAGCAAGTGACCTCAAGGGGAGATGTGACACGCGACCTCCGTGCGGGAAAGTGAAGCGGGCAAGCACGCTTGATGGTGAACAAGTGAGCCGGCTTTCAGAAATGGTTTCGGAATGGACACGCTAACCCGCCAGAAACGGAAAAAGTGACGGTGGCACTTTGTTCAAGAAACATGACCGCTCGGTCTTGAAATCTTCCGCTCCCTCGAAGACCCTCCGCGGTATGAGCCGAGTCTGCTTGTTCGGGGTGTTGTTTTCAGTCGTCGGCTGCACGCCCGCGCCCGCACCGCAGACGGTGACCTGGCACAAAGACGTCGCACCGATCATCGAGCGCAAGTGCGCCAGCTGCCACGAAGCCGGCAACATCGCTCCGTTCGCCCTGAAGACGTTGGCCGATTGGAAAGCCGTCGAGCCGTTGGCGCTCGATGCGATCCGCACGGGGCGCATGCCTCCGTTTCCGGGCAAGGCGAGCTGCGCGGAATATTCGCCCACGCAGTCACTGGGTGCCGATCAACGCGAGGTGATCGAGAAGTGGGTGAGCGACGGTTCGCTCGAAGGTGCGCCGTCAGATTTTGCTCCGCTTCCGGGCGCGGTCGATCGTCTCACGCGCGTCGATCTCTCCTTGCCGATGAAGGAGGCCTTCACGCCCACGCAGTCACCCGACGAGTACCGCTGCTTCCTCATCGACTGGCCGTTCGACGTGCCGAAGTACATCACGGGCTACGAGCTGCGCCCGGGCATCAAGGCGATGGTGCATCACGCCGACATCTTCTTCTTGAACCCCAGCCGTGTGCCCACCTGGGAAGCACGCGATGCCGCCGAGGCCGGGCCCGGCTGGGAGTGCTACGACATTCCCCTCGGGCAAGAAGGCGGTTGGATCGGAACCTTCGTGCCCGGCAATCGCGGGGTGGATTTTCCCGAAGGCACCGGGCTCAAGGTTCCCGTCGGCGCGAAGATCTACATCCAGATTCACTACAACACGCTCAATGGAAAGAGGGGCCCCGACCTCTCCACGCTCGACCTGCGGCTGGAAGACAAGGTGCGCCGCTTCGCGGGCGTGCAGGCGGTCAGTGACCCGCGCTGGATCAGCGCCGACACCATGGTGATCCCGGCAAATCAAAAAGACGTCACGCACACCTTCGACATCGACCCCACGCGCTTCTCGTCGATCATCAACCAGAACTTCGTCGATGGCCGGCCGCTCAAGCTCTACGCCACGACCATGCACATGCATGAACTCGGTCAGTCCGCCAAGCTCGAGATCAAACGGGCCGACGGCAGCACCACCTGCGCGGTCGACATTCCCAGGTGGGATTTTCACTGGCAGCTCGCCTACACGCTCGCGGAGCCGATCGTGATCAACCCGGGCGACGAGCTCTCGGTGTCCTGTACGTGGGACAACACTGCGGCCAATCAGCCGGTGATCAACGGCCAGCGCGTGGTGCCTCGCAATCGGAACTGGGGCGCGCGCACGCAAGACGAGATGTGCGTCGCCGGCATCTACGTCACCCAATAGCCGGGGTGGCCCTACTTCAGCGCCTCGCGAGTCAGCGCAGCGAAGGCGCTGGCGGCGCGGGTCATCACTTTGGGAAGCAACAGACCGACCATTCGCCGCTGAGCCCCGGCCAATGGCAGGGCGACGAGCTTCTTCCCGAGGACCTCCGCGCGAACCGCGAGCGCAGGCACCACCGAGACGCCGAAGTCGAGCTCGACCAGCCGCTTGAGCACCTCCAGGCTGCTCATCTCCATCGCCACGCGCGGACTGAGCTTCAACAGCGCAAAGTGACGCTCGAGCCACGCGCGGGAAGCCGTCGTGCGATCGAGCAACACCAACGGGAACTTCGAAAGCTCCTGCAGGCGCACCTGCTTTCGTTTCTCCAGCACGTGCCCGCGGGGAACGATCACCACATCGCGCTGCTCGACCAACGGTACCTGGGTGAGCGCCTCGACCGCAGTCGAGCCCCGCGGCAGAGGCAAGGAGACCACCCCGAGATCCAACTCTCTTGACGCCACCTTCTCAGCGATCGCGGGCGAGGTGCGGTTGTCGAGGCGCAGCTCGACGCCGGGGTGGGCGCGGCGGAAGGCGGCGAACACGGGCGGCAGCAGGTGCGTGGCCAGCGTATCGGTGGCACCCAGCAAGAGTGTTCCAGTCACGACTTGATCGAGCTGCTGAAGCGCGGCGCGCGTTTGCTCGAGTGCATCGAGCACCCCGGTCGTGTGCCCTCTGAGCGCTTCACCCACCTCGGTCAGGCGCAGCTTGCGGCTCGATCGATCGAAGAGCGGTTGACCGACATCGGCCTCGAGCGCCGCGATGGTCTGGCTGACCGACGACTGCGTAAGGCCCAGGTGGCGCGCTGCGGCCGAGAATCCACCCAGCCGCACCACCGCGTCGAACAACCTCAGCCGATCACTGCGCAGCTCGAGCTTCATCGCCGAGGAGCAGTCGTAGCAAGCTTGCCGGTAGCAAGATTGCGAAGAAGCAAACTTGTGAACGGGGTTTGCCTTCGATGAAGCCGCTCGCAGGATGATC
>JAYTAT010000814.1:0-2966 GCA_043737315.1 Archangium sp. | reverse complement strand
GAAACGGAGCAACACATGGCTGCAAAAGAAATCTTCTTTAAAGAGGAAGCGCGCGAGTCCATTTTACGGGGCGTTCGCACCTTGGCTGACGCAGTTGCGGTGACCTTGGGGCCCAAGGGCCGAAACGTAGTGATTGAAAAGTCGTTCGGATCTCCGACCATCACCAAAGACGGCGTGACCGTGGCGAAGGAAATTGAACTCCAAAACAAATTTGAAAACATGGGTGCGCAGATGGTTCGCGAAGTGGCGAGCCAGACCTCTGACAAAGCCGGTGATGGAACCACCACCGCCACGGTGTTGGCCCGTTCGATTTTTGAAGAAGGTTTGAAGCTGGTGACTGCTGGCCACAACCCGATGGATCTCAAGCGCGGCATCGACAAGGCCGTCGAGGTCGTGGTGGCTGAAGTGAAGAAGCTCAGCAAGCCGGTCGACGGCAAGAAGGGCATCGCGCAGATCGGCACCATCTCTGCCAACGGCGACGAGACGATCGGCAACATCATCGCCGAGGCGATGGACAAGGTCGGCAAGGAAGGCGTGATCACGGTCGAAGACAGCAAGGGTCTGGAGACCGAGCTCAACGTGGTCGAAGGCATGCAGTTCGATCGCGGCTACGTCTCGCCGTACTTCGTCACCAACCGCGAGCGCATGCTGGTCGAGCTCGAAGATCCGTACATCCTGATCTCCGAGAAGAAGGTCTCGTCGATGGCCGACCTCATCCCCCTGCTCGAGCAGGTCGCGCGCGCCGGCAAACCGATGCTCATCATCGCTGAGGAAGTCGAAGGCGAAGCGCTCGCGACGCTCGTCGTGAACAAGCTGCGTGGCGTGCTGAACATCGCCGCGGTGAAGGCGCCGGGCTTCGGCGATCGCCGCAAGGAAATGCTGAAGGACCTCGCGACCCTCACCGGCGCGACGGTGGTGAGCGAGGATCTCGGCATCAAGTTCGAGACCCTGCAGCTGACCGACCTCGGCCGCGCAAAGAAGATCACCATCGACAAGGACAACACCACCATCGTCGACGGCTCGGGCAAGAAGGCCGACATCGACGCGCGCATCAAGCAGATGCGGGCGCAGATCGAGGAGACCACGTCGGATTACGACAAGGAGAAGCTCCAGGAGCGTCTGGCGAAGATGGTCGGCGGCGTGGCCGTCATTCACGTCGGCGCGGCCACCGAGACCGAGCTCAAGGAGAAGAAGGCCCGCGTGGAAGACGCGATGCACGCGACGCGTGCGGCCGTGGAAGAGGGCATCGTGCCTGGCGGCGGCGTGGCGTACATTCGCGCGCTCCCGGCGCTCGAGGCGCTCAAGCTCGGTGGTGAGCTCGACTTCGGCGTGGAAATCATCCGCCGCGCGATCACCATGCCGCTCTGGAAGATCTCCCAGAACGCGGGCCACGAGGGCGCCGTGGTCATCAACAAGGTCCGCGAAGGCGGCACCGGCGGCTACGGCTTCAACGCCCGCACCGAGAAGTACGAGGATCTCCTCGCGGCCGGCGTGATCGACCCCGCGAAGGTGACCCGCTGCGCGCTGCAGAACGCGGCGTCGGTGGCCTCGCTGCTGCTGACCACCGAAGCGATCGTGGCTGAGAAGCCTGCCAAGAAGAAGAACGGCAAGGGCGGCAGCTCGGGCGACTACGCGGGCGACGACATGGACATGTGAGCCACTGAGCTCACGGTAGTCACCGGCGCCTCGCTCCTTCACGGGAGCGGGGCGTCGTCATTTCAGCCCAGGTGGTCGGCGCAGAGGGCCTACAGCGCCTCTTCATGCTCGAACGAGAGTGGATAACTCACGCGCATCTCACCGCCCGGAGGCTTCTCGAACCGCAGGCCCTTGAACACGTTTCGTACGCAGCCTTCCATCGCGAGGTGGCCCATGCCGCCATCTGCGATGTCCACCCGCATGACCTTCGCGCGATCGCGCCCGGGGATCTCAGCGATGGTGAACTGCACCTTCATTTTCCCGCTCAGCTTCGGGTTCTGCTGCAACCAGCCCTCGTAGCACTCGCGAATCTGTGGCAGCTCCGCGGCGATCGCACCCTTGATCCCGTCGCGAGTGAGCGGGTGCAGCACGCCGCCATCGATCGGCTCGGTGTCTTCGGGCCCCAGCCCCAGGGCCTGCAGATGAAACGGATCTGGCTCGGGGTCGAGTTGCCCGACCTCTGCAGAGATGGCAGACGCCGGAGCGCTGGGCTTCGGGTCGACGGCCATGGGAGCGGCGACCGCCACCTCGAGCGCCGCGTCGGAAGGAACCGCCGCACGAGGTGCAGGCGCTGCCACCACCTGGTGCTCCGGTTCAGGCGGAGGCGCCACCACGGGCGCGCTCGGCCACATCGAGAACCCGACCGCTCCGAGCAGGATCGCGCCCAGCACCGGGCCCAGCACACGCCATCGCATCGCCGCGCCTTACTACGGACGGTCTCCGGTTCGACGAGCGCCCTGAATTGGGTATGGTCTGCGGCTCATGAAGAAGCTCATTTTTGGAATCGGTGTCGTCGGTGGTCTCCTCTCGTGTGGTCCCATGGGCGACCCTGAAGTCACGTGTGACGCAAGCCCCGCCGCGGCCACGCTGGGAACCAACGTGCAGGGGGTGTTCGACGCCAAGTGCAAGACCTGCCACATCGAGAACTACCCCTACGGCGACTACGTGACCGCCGAGAAGACGGCCACCATCGTCGGCAAGAAGTCGCTCTACGCGGGCATGGCCGGCACGCTGAAGGTGGTTGAACCCAGGTCGCTTGCGAACAGCGCCTTGTGGCTCAAGGTGATCGGCGGCGCGACGGCTGGCCGCACGGGGCCCAAAGGCGAAAACGTCTACGGCAAGATGCCCAACGACTCGACCATGCTGACCGCAGACGAGAAGAAGATCCTGAAGGACTGGATCTGCAGCGGGGCGAAGTAACTTTCAGGGTCGCTTGCGCCACAAGGCGCTGTTCGCAAGCGACCTGGGTTCAACCACCTTCAGCGTGCCGG
>JAYTAT010000813.1:0-2967 GCA_043737315.1 Archangium sp. | reverse complement strand
CCAAGAAGGGCCGTCCCGACGCGCTCAACCGTGCGCGCGACGCGTGGAAAGCCAACCGCCGCAAAGAAGCCGCACGCAAGGTGCTGGGCATCGCCGCGAGAGCCGGTTGGGGCGCAGCCGACCTCGACCCCACCGCCAACGGCTCCCCGCGCCCCGACGACTGGGAGCGCGAGCTCGGCATCGTGCTGGCCGACCTCGATGTGGCCTTCCTCAAAGAGGTCGCGCAGTTCTGCCTTCAGGAAAATCTGACCGGCTCGGCCAGCGACGACGCCGCGCTCAACGAGTGGCTCTCTGGCAAGCCCGCCAGGGGCCAGGTGCTGGTGATCGCCTCGAGCGACATCGAAGCGAAGAGCCCCTTCGTGAAGCTGGTGAAGGACAAGGGCTGGGCCCTCGAGTTCAAGGCCGCCGGCCGGCTCAAGGATCTCGACCTCAACCAGTTCGCGACCGAAACCCTGGCGCCCTACAAGAAGAAAATGGGCGCCGGCGCGCTCGACCTGGTGAAGGAGCGCGTGGGCGGGAACTTCCGCCTGCTCCAGTCTGAGCTCGCCAAGCTGGCGCTCTACTCAGAGGGCGACACCATCACCAAGAAGGACGTCGACCTGCTCGTCGGTCATGCCCGCGAAGACGAGTACTTCGAGCTGAGCGACGCGGTTCAGAAGCGCAACTTCGATGCGGCCAGCAAGTATGTCGCTGACGTGGTGGGGCAGGGCAATCACCCGCTCATGCTGCTGGGCTCGGTGGCGAGCATCGTGCGCACCATGCTCAGCAACTACGAGCGCATGGGCCGACTCTCTGAGGGCAAGCCGCCGCGCAACTACAACGACTTTCAGGCGCGCCTGTGGCCGAAGATCGAAGCCGAAGCGAAGGCCAACAAGACCAAAGTGCCGCACCCGTACGCGGCCTTCATGGGCATGCAGGCGTCGATGGGCTACGGCCGTCAGGAGCTCCTGCGCGGGCTCGTCGCCTGCGCTGAAGCGGATCTCGCGCTGAAGCTCGGTGGTGGTGAGCTGGTGCTGGAGCGGCTCCTCTGGACGCTGTGCGGTAAGGCGACCGCGTGGGAATCTCAGATGCATCTCATTCGCCGAGAGCAGGAACGGTAACCATGAAGACCCTCGTCACGTGTGCGCTGCCCTACGCCAATGGCCCGATTCACCTCGGCCACATGGTGGAGCACATCCAGACGGACATCTTCGTGCGCTTCCTCCGCTCGCAAGGTGAGCAGGTGGTGTTCCTCTGCGCCGACGACACGCACGGCACGGCGATCGAGATCAGCGCCGAGAAGCAAGGCATCACGCCCGAGAAGTTCATCGAGCAGGTGTCGATCGATCACCAGGCCGTGTTCCGCGATTTCCAGGTGAGCTTCGACCTGTACTCGTCGACCAACTCGCCCGAGAACAAGCACTACGCCGAGCTCATCTACAACCGCGCGAAGGAAGCTGGCTTCATCGGTGAGAAGGATGTCGAGCAGGCCTTCGATGAGACCGCCAACCGCTTTCTCGCCGATCGGTTCATCAAGGGCGAGTGCCCGAACTGCGGCACGAAGGATCAGTACGGCGACGCGTGTGAGAAGTGCAGCGCGACCTACGGCCCCAAAGAGCTGAAGAACCCGTACTCGGTGTTGAGCGGCAAGACGCCGGTGTGGAAGACGAGCAAGCACCTCTTCTTCAAGCTGCCCAGGCACGAAGCGTTCTTGAAGGAGCAGCTGGGCAAGCCCGGTTTCATGAACCCGGGGCTGGCGACACAGCTCCAGCAGTTCTTCCAGAAGGGCCTCGCGGATTGGGACATCTCGCGCGACGGGCCGTACTTCGGCTTTCCGATCCCGGGTGAGACGAACAAGTTCTTCTACGTCTGGCTCGACGCTCCGATTGGCTACATCTCGGCTTCTGAAGTGTGGGCGAAGCAGACGGGCCAGGCGAAGAGCGCGCTCGACTTCTGGGCGAAAGATGCCGACGCGCGGATCATTCACGTCATCGGGAAGGACATCGTCTATTTCCACTGCTTGTTCTGGCCCGCGGTACTCGAGGTCGCTGGTTTCAAGGTGCCCGAGAAGGTGCACATCCACGGGCACCTCACGGTCAACGGCGAGAAGATGTCGAAGTCGCGCGGCACGTTCATCAACGCACGGCCGTACCTCGACGTGCTCGATCCGAACTACCTGCGCTTCTACTACGCGTCGCTGCTCGGGCCCGGCCCTGAGGATCTCGACTTCAGCCTGCTGGAGTTCCGGCAGCGCGTGAACGCGGAGCTGGTGAACAACCTGGGCAACCTGGCCAACCGCACCCTGTCGCGCGGCGGCGATCATCTTCCAAAGCTCGGCAAGACGCTCGCGCCCGCGAACGACGCGCTCGGTGGTCAGCTCGTGCGCGAAGCGCTGGCGAAGGTGAAGGACATCGCAGCTGCTTACGGTGCGTTCGATCACCGTCAAGCCATCAAGTTGATCCTGGAGATTGGCTATTCGGCCAATCAGTTCCTCGCAAAGGCCGAGCCCTGGAAGTCGGCGAAGACGGACCTCGAGGCGGCCCGAGGCGTCCTCAGTGAGGCTGCGGAAATCGTCTATCTGCTGACCGCGCTGCTTGATCCGGTGGTCCCGGCGCTCGCTTTGAAGCTGGCCGAGCAGCTCAACCGCCCGAAGCTCACCTTCAAGGCGTTGGAGACGGCGACCTATCCGCTGCTCGATCGCGACGTTCCGATAGGTGACGCGCTGCCTCTCATCAATCGCATTGAAGAGGCTGTGGTCGCGAAGCTGGTGGTTGCGCCGAAGGAAGAGCCGAAGAAGAAGGAAGCGGCTCCGGCCCCGGCACCTGCCGGCCCCGCGGCTGAGATCGAGTTCGGTGACTTCGTGAAGGTCTCCCTGCGCGCGGGCAAGGTGCTCGCTGCGGTGAAGGTGCCCAAGGCAGACAAGTTGCTCCAGCTGAGCATCGACCTGGGTGAGGGCGTTCCCCGCACCATCGTCTCGGGTATCGCTGA
>JAYTAT010000812.1:0-7343 GCA_043737315.1 Archangium sp. | reverse complement strand
TGAGCCCGCCCAGCATGCCGACGATCACCAGCGAGCCGATGATGCCCAGGGCGATGCGGGTGGGTTTGGGGAACTCCTGCCAGAGCACCTGCAGCTTGCCCACGTTGGAACGCTGCAGCTCGCGGCGTTCGCGCGCACGAAAGGCGGCGGTGGGGAGCAGCGGCGCCTGGTTCTCCACCACCAGCTCGGGCGCCGTGACCGGGACCCCCTTCGAGGGCTTCCCGAGGGCCGCTCCCCGGGGCGCGGTCGGCTCGATGGCCTGGCGCCCCGGATCGGTCGGCTTGCGCAAGGCAGCGGGTTTCGCGACTGCGGCCACCGCGGGCTTGCTGCGCGGTTTTACCAGGGGAGCGTCATCGTCGTCTTCACCTTCCAGGGTGGAAGACGGGCCTGCGGCAGACACGAACTCGAGCACCACGTCACCAATGGCGATGAGGTCACCTGCCTCGAGCTGCACGGGCGCCTTGAGCGGGCGGTCGTTGAGGGTGGTGCCGTTGGCGCTCTGGAGATCTTCCACGAAGACGAGGCCGTCTTCTTCGTACACGCGGGCGTGGCTGCGAGAGGACGAGGCATCTTTGATCACCACGTCGTTGTCGGCGGTCCGGCCCATGCGTACCTCGCCCCCGTCGAAGGAGAGGTCTTCAGGCGCGTCATCGCCCTGGGTGACTCGAAGGGTGAATGCCACAGCCCCGAGGGCAATACAGCAAGAGCGTCTGGTCAAGCAGGTCGATACTGCTTTTCGATCAGGGGGCGGGGGCGTAGGCGGTGCGCCCGTGGCCTTTCAGAACCCGCCCAGCCCCGCCAGCAGCCCGACCTCGACTGGCACCATCGTGGGCATCGCCACCCGCAAGGCCGCCACCGCAGTGCTCAACGCGCACGTGGCGGTGATCAAAGGCACCGCGATGCGCCGGGCGATCGGCGAGGCGCTGATCAACGGTGGCAACCTGGGGGGCAAGGAGCGCCGCTTCATCGCGTTCGCCACCCGCGAGCTCTCGCGGCACCTGCGCAGGTTGAACCTCTCGGCCAGCGCGCGCGGCTACGCCACCTCGAAGCTGCACCTGCCGGAGGATCAGGCGATCTTCCGCTACGCCATGTGGCGCCGCGACGTGTGCGGTGCGGGGGTCGAGAAGATCATGACCGAGATCGCGCTGCCCGGGCCCATTCGCCCCCGCGGCATTCCCGACCAGGTCATTCGCGCCGAGCTCGAGCGGGTGGTGCAGATCGACTACGGGTCGACGCCGCTCGATCGGGCCGCCAACGAACACTCTTTTCCCACGTGGTTGGCTGAACGCATCGCCGCCATCGCCCCCGAAGGGGAGTTGTCGCAGGTGCTCGAGGCGCTCAACCGCGAACCCACGCTGACCTTCCGCGTGCGGCCCCTGGGCACCCGCGATGCGCTGGTCAAAGAGCTGCGCGCCAAGAAGCTCGAGGTCGAGGCCTGTGAAGAGCTGCCCGACGCCCTGCGCACCACCGACGACAGCCGGGCCATCTTCGAGTCGCGCTGGATGAAGGAGGGCCGGCTGCAGGTGATGGATCTGGGAAGCCAGCTGCTGGCCGCTTTCTGCCGCGCGCAGCCGGGCCAGACCGTGGTCGATTATTGTGCCGGCGCCGGGGGCAAGACCCTGGTGCTGGCCGACGCGGTGACCACCACCGGCCGGGTCTTCGCGTGGGATCACAGCGAGAAGCGCCTCAAAGAAGCGCGCAACCGGGTCGCCGAGCTGCGGCTGCGGCACGTCAGCTTTCCCAGCCCGCCGCGCATCGACCTGGCTGACCTGGTGTTGGTCGACGCGCCTTGCAGCGGCACGGGCACGCTGGGCCGTGAGCCCGATCAGAAGTGGAAGCTGAGCCCCAAGCAGATCGACGAGCTGACCGTCACCCAGCTGGGCATCCTGAAGGACGTCTCGAAGCAGCTGAAGCGGGGCGGGGTGATCGTCTACGGCACGTGCTCCGTGCTGCGCGACGAGAACGAGGGCGTGGTGGAGCGCTTCGTGGCCGCCCAGCCCGAGTTCAAGCTCGAAGAGTCCCTGCGGGTCTGGCCCCACCGCCTCGCGGGTGGCGGGTTCTTCGGCGCGCGGCTCGTCAAGGCCTGATACCGTCTTAGGCCCCCACTGATTTTTCTGGAGGCCTTGAAAGCCCGTGCCCGAACGACTCCAACCGCAGCCCCCGCAGAACGCCGAGATGCTCAGGCAGATTCAGGCCGCCTGGGAAGAAGCGCAGGCCCAGCTCCACGTGCTCAAGTCGCAGGTCGAGCACGCGGCAGCGATGGCGCAGGCGAAGGTCGGCTCGAACATGCTCGATCGCGACCTCGACCGGGCGTACCGCGACCTGGGCGAGGCGGTGTGGGCTGAGGTCAGCAAGGGCAAGCTGGTGCTGCCCGCCAACCTGACCGCCGTGCGTAAGCTGCTGGAAGGTGTGACCCAGAAGATCCGCACGCAGAACAATTCCATCAACGACCTGCTGGCGGAAGGTGCCGATATCGCGAAGCGCCTTCAGGAAAAAATGTCGGCTGCGTCGAAAGGTGTGGCGGGCGCACCCAAGAAGCGATAATTCCGCGCCCGCAAAGCAGTAAACCCGGGGCTATAGCTCAGCTGGGAGAGCACCTGAATGGCATTCAGGGGGTCAACGGTTCGATCCCGTTTAGCTCCACAGAAGTGAAAACTCGAAGGGCCTCGGTGATTCGCCGAGGCTCTTTTTTTTGTTCTTGGTGCGGCCTCACTGCAGCCCAAAAGAAAAGGCCCCCTGGGGAGATCCAGAGGGCCTTTCGCTCTTCAAAAGACGGAGCCGGTTTACGGGGCGGGAACCGGGGGAGGCGGCGTCGCGCCCGTGGGCATTCCCGGGGGGGGCGTCGGGTCCTTGATCGCCAGCAGTTCGACCTCGAACACCAGCGTCGCGCCGCCGGGGATGTTGGCCCCTGCACCGCGTTCGCCGTAGGCGATGTCAGCCGGGCACACGAGCTTCGACTTGCCGCCGACCTTCATCTTCGCCACGCCCTCAGTCCAGCACTTGATCACGCCGTTGAGCGGGAACTCGGTGGGCTGGCCGCGCTTGTAGCTCGAGTCGAACTCGGTGCCGTCGATGAGGGTGCCCTTGTAGTGCACGCTGACCGTGTCGGTGGCGGCGGGCTGCTTGCCCTTGCCGGCCAGGGTCTCGACGTAGATGAGACCCGAGGGGAGCTTGATGGCGCCCTTTTCCTTGGCGGCCTTGGCGGCGAACTCGACGCCCTTCTTCTTCTCGCCTTCGGCCTTCGCGGTCTGCTTCTCGTTGAGCAGCTGCTCGACCTTGGGGCCGTACTCCTCGAGCTTGACTGCGAGCTCCTTGCCCGAGGTGGCGTCTTTCATGCCTTTGACGACCTCTTCGAGATCTTCAGGGCTGAAGCCGGCCGCTTTGACCGGGGTGCGCTCGGCGACCAGCGCGCCAAATGCGTACAGCGCCTTCTGCGTGTCTTCCGCGGTGAGCGGAGGGGGCGGGGGCGGCGGGGTGACCGCGGGGGGCGTCACGGCGGTGTTGGTGTTGGTGATCGCCGCGACGGCCGCGTCGGGCTTGGTCTCAGAGGGGCACGCGGTGAAGACGAGCGCGCTGCCGATCAGAATCGAGCGGAAGGTGGTCTTCACTGGGGGGCCGCCTTTCCGGCGATGCTGATGAGCTCGACCTCAAAGTTGAGGACCGAGTTCGGGGGGATGGTGCCGCCCGCGCCGCGCTCGCCGTAGGCGATTTCTGCTGGGCACACGAGCTTGGCCTTGCCGCCGACCTTCATCTTGGCGACGCCTTCCGTCCAGCACTTGACGACGCCGGACAGAGGGAACTCGGCGGGCGTGCCGCGCTTGAAGCTCGAGTCGAACTCCGTGCCGTTCACCAGCGTGCCGCGGTAATGCACCTTCACCGTGTCGGCAGGCGTGGGCTGCGCGCCCGTGCCGGCCTTGGTCTCGAAGTAGATGAGGCCCGAGGCGGTCTTCTGCGCGCCCGGCGCCTTGGCCTGCTCCTCGAGGTACGTCTGGCCCTTCGCCTTCTCCTGCTCGCCCTTCACCTTGGCGCGCTCTTTGAGGAACTGGTCGACCTTGGGCATGTTCTCTGCGGTGGAGACCTTGAGCTCCTTGCCAAGGGTGGCGTCGGTGAAGCCAGCCATCACTTCAGCAAGCTCGGTCTCACTCAGACCGGCCTGCGCGAGCGGGGTGCGCTGCGCGACCATCGCGCCGAGTGCGTAGAGCACCTTCTTACGCTCTTCGGGGGTGAGGGGACCTGGCTTGGCGGCGACGGGGGCGTCGGCCGGAGCAGCCTTTTCCTTCGGGGGCGGGGCGGCCAAAGCGACCGATCCCGTCAGGCACAGCACTGCAATCAGCTTCTTCACGGTGGTTGTCTCTCTCGTTGTTTGGGACTGCGGGGGAATTTGAAACTCAGCTCTTGAAGACGTTCATCACGTCTTTGAGCAACTGGATCGACTCGGCGCGCGGGCGCTGGAAGGCGTTGCGGCCCATGATCGAGCCGAAGCCGCCGCCCTCTTTGATGCCCTTGACATCTTCGAGGAGCGAAGCGGTGTCCTTCGATTCGCCACCTGAGAAGATCACGATGCGCTTGCCGTTGAACGAGCTCTGCACCACGTGGCGCACGCGATCGGCCATCGTCTTGGTGGGGATCGAGTACTTCTCGAACACCTTCTTGGCCTCGGCCTGCTCGATGAAGTCTTTCGGGGGTTTGACCTTGATCACGTGCGCGCCGAGCTGCGCCGAGATCTGCGCCGCGTAGGCCACCACGTCGACCGCGGTCTCGCCGTCTTTCGACATGTTGCCGCGGGGGTAGGCCCAGAGCACGGTGGGCAGGCCGGAAGCCTTCGCTTCGGCGATCAGATCACGCAGGTCCTGGTACTGCTGATTGCGCGCCGACGAGCCGGGATAAATCGTGTAGCCGATGGCCGAGCAGCCCAGGCGCACGGCGTCTTTCACGCTGCCGGTCAGCGCCGAGATGGGCTCGACCTTCGAGAGCGAGTCAGAGTTGTTCAGCTTGAGGATGAGGGGAATCTCGCCCATCAGCTTGCCCGCGACGGCCTCGAGGAAGCCCAGGGGCGCCGCGTAGGCGTTGCAGCCCGAGTCGATGGCGAGCTGCGCGTGGTAGTCGGGATCGTAGCCAGCCGGGTTGGGCTGGAAGCTGCGCGCGGGGCCGTGTTCGAAGCCCTGATCGACCGGGAGAATGACCATCTTCCCGGTACCGGCGAGCGTGCCCGTGTTGAGCAAGCGCGCCAGATTCGTCAGGACGCCCGGACTGTCAGAGGGGTACCAGCTGAGGATCTGCTTGACGCGATCGGTGTGGGACATGCCCGCCGAGATACCGC
This sequence comes from Archangium sp., assembly GCA_043737315.1. Lineage (GTDB taxonomy): Bacteria > Myxococcota > Myxococcia > Myxococcales > Myxococcaceae > Archangium_A. Next base: position 2,023 of record JAYTAT010000812.1, on the reverse strand, counting down.
ACTTCGAAAACCCTCAACACTCATTTCGAGGCTGGTGTTGGGGGGGCATTGGCAGCTACCAACTTCAGCGGGAAGGTGCCCAGCGGGTTGCCGCCGATGCGCACCAGCACCTGAAATTCGCCCGGGTTGCGCACGCCCGTGGGCTCCCAGTCGACCTGCCACTCAGCCTCATCACCGGTACCGAAGCGGATCTCGCCCGAGGCCTCCATCACGGTGTCACCGCGTTGATCGAGGATCGCCACTTCGATCCGCGTGTTTTTCCTGGCAGGTGACTTCACCCGGATGACCGAGCTGAACTTCTCGGTCGCCAGCGGGTTGCCGGAGACGGTGACCTGGGGGAACGGGGCGGAAGGTTTGGCGCCATCGGGCGCACGCATGAAGCCCTTGCCGTGGATCACGCGCACGACGGTGTAGCCCTCGTCGAGGCGGGTGCCGCTGGGGCCCTGTTGGGCTTCAGGGGCTTCTTTGGGCTTCTCCAGCTTCTGGTTGGGGATGTTCTTGAAGGTGGGAATGCCCAGATCGAGCTTGGGCGCGGTCTCCTTCTTCGAACCCTTGAGCTTCGGGTCTGCGGCCTGCGAGACGAGGGCCAGCGACATTGACGCGAGGAGAAGAAAGCGGAGCATGCGCACGAGACGGAACATACGCCCTGCGCTTCACATTGGGTCCACCGCAAGATGGCTCTTCTTTTTGAAGGCTCGCTGCGGCAGAGTGCCCGCGCTTTGCGCCTGATTTCATTCGTCATTCTGTTGGCTGCAGCGGGCGTCGAGGCCGCACCCCTGACGTTGCAGCAGATCATCGACCGGGCGCGGGCGAATGATCACCGCGTCAAAGAGGCGCAGGCGCAGCTGAGGTACTACCGATCGAAGTACGACGAAGCGCGCTGGGCGTGGTTCCCCCGCATGGATTCGTACCTGATGATCGCCGGCCCCACGCCCGAGGCGCGCAACGATGGGCTCGGTGGGCCGCCGACCACCCAGTCGACCCGGATGTACGACCTCGATTTCGGTCAGCCGGGCGTGATGATGCGCGCGGGGGCCGAGGCGGTGTTGCCCATCTACACCTTCGGAAAACTCGACGCGCTCGAGGAAGCCGGCCGCAACGGGGTGATCGCGCACGAAGCGCTCACCGTGCGCGCGCAAGACGAGTCGGAGTACCAGGCCGCGCAGGCCTATTACGGGTACTGCCTCGCCAAGCAGGCCGCCGGCGTCGTGGACGACACGATGAAGCGCCTCGACGACGCCGAGAAGACCCTCACGCGGCTGCGCAATGAAGGCAGCGAGCAGGTCACCCAGATGGATCTCTACAAGCTCGCTTTCTACAAGGAGCAGGGCGTGGTGCAGCGCCTCGGGGCCGAGAACGGCGCCGGGTTCGCCCTGGCTGCGATTCGGCTGCTGATCGCCGCGGCGCCCGACGAGAACATCGAGATCCAGGTCGAGCCGTTGACCGCGACGGAAGGTTCGTTGCCGGCGGTCGACAGCTACATCACCACGGCTGCCAAACACCGGCCCGAGCTCAAGGCGATCGCAGCGGGTCTCGAGGCGCGAGCACAGGAAGTGAAGATTCGCGAGGCGATGTACTACCCGGACTTCGGCATCGCCGGCTTCTTCCGGTGGATGTGGACGACGAGCGCGACGCGGCAGCTCTCTCCGTTCGCGTTCGATCCGTACAACGACCTGTCGGCCGGCGTGGGCCTGGTGATGCGCTACCAGTGGGACTTTCCGCAGAAGGGCATTCACCTCGAGCAGGCGCGCGCTGAGTACGAAAAGATGGAGCACCAACGCGATCTGCTCGGCGCTGGCGTGCGGCTGGAGATCGAGAGGAGCTGGGGCGACACCAACCTGGCGATGAAGAAGGCCGAGCGGCAGGGTGAAGCCGAGAAGAACGCGCGGCGTTGGGCGAACGCGGCGTACACGTCTTTCGAGCTCGGCACCGGTGACACGCGAGAGCTGGTCGACTCGTTCAGCGCCTACGCGTCATCGAGCGTGCAGCGACTGCAGGCGTACCACGACGTGAAGGTGGGGCT
>JAYTAT010000811.1:0-7346 GCA_043737315.1 Archangium sp. | reverse complement strand
GCAGGCTCATCATCACGCACTGCCGCAGGTACTCGGGGCGGCCCACGGGCAACCACACGCCGGGGCCCGCACGGGTGAGCCCGCCTTTGGTCGCGATGACCATGCCCGTCGGGTAGGGGTGCAGCACCTCGCCCAACAGGTCTTCGCTGATGTGCGGCCCGTACGAGTCGGCCGTGTCGATGAAGTTGATGCCCAGCTCGGGCAGGCGCGCGAGCACCCGCCGGCACTCGGCAATGTTCCTGGGCGGGCCCCAGATACCGTCACCGGTGATGCGCATGGCGCCGAACCCCAACCGATGCACGGGGAGTTCGTCAGCGATGCGGAAGGTACCGGCCCTGGCAGCGGACGGAGGAGCCATCGGCGGACCTTAAGGTGAGCTGAGTGCTCATTCCATTTCCTTGCTTCGATCAGTCGCAGGCCCGTCGCACGACGTCTCGCCGGTAACGGGGTTCGCCCCCCTTAAACCCTCGAACCGGTGCGCGCCGGGCCTCACTGTGTTTGCGTTTCAGCGCGAACGGCGAGTAACCACTGCGCATGCGGCTTTACGCCCGGCTCCTCGTCGCGATGGTCCTCACCAGTTGCCCTCCCCCCAGTACCGTGGGTTCGATCGGCTTCTTCCGCGGCACCCCGCTCGACATCCTTCCCGGCGACTCGGTGCAGCTCACGTGGCAGGCCGAGAACGCAGGCGACTGTGTGCTCACCCCGGGCGATGAAGTGCTGCCGGCGGCCGGAGCAAAGCTGGTCACACCTTCGCAGACCACCCGCTACGAGCTGACCTGCAACCGAGCGAAGGGAAACCTCACGGTCAGCGTGCGGCCCCACGTGTCCATCACCCGCTTCGGCGCGATGCCGGCGCAGACCATTGCCGACGGGAAGGTCGAACTCTCGTGGGAGACGGTCGAAGCGCGTGATTGCACGCTCACCGGTGCAGGCGAAGTATCGGCGAATGGTGCGCACGTGGTGCTGCCCTCGCAGACCACCACGTACACGCTGAGCTGCTCAGGCAACGGCCCCGACGTGACGGCGACCACCGGGGTGACCGTGGTGCCGGCGACGCGCCTCGACGTGCCGACCAACGTGGTGGCCACCGCGCAAGACGGAATGCTCGAGGTGCGGTGGGAGCAGGCTGTCGGCAGCGCGGTCATCTACTTCGCCGAAGCGCCGGGCCTCGAGGTGGCCAACATCGACGGCAAACCCGGCCGGGCGATTTTCCGCCGGGTGCTGAGCCCTTTCACCATCTCGGGGCTGGTCAACGGCCGCACCTATTACCTGCGGGTCGCTGCGGTCTCCGGTGCACTCGAGAGTGGGCTCTCCACCGAAGTCTCGGGCATGCCCACCGTGCTGATGAGTGAAACGGATCCCTATTTCAGGGAGCAGTGGCACCTGGTGAACCCGAATGGGGAAGACGTGCGGGTCGCTGCCGTCTGGGCCGAGGGCGTGAAGGGTGAGGGCGTCAAGGTGGCGGTGGTGGATGAAGGCATCGATGAGGGGCATGAGGATCTGCGGCAGAACGTGCTCACCGGAGCGAGCCACGACTACCTCGGCAACGCGCCGGTGCGCCTGGCCGAACACGGCACTTGCGTCGCCGGCTTGATCGCCGCGCGCGATCTCAACGGGGTGGGCCTGCGCGGGGTGGCTCCGCGGGCGGGCCTGATGAGCTTCAACGTGTTGCAAGACCTCACCTCGGCCAGCGAATACGACGCGATGGTTCGCCAGAAAGACGTGGTGAGCGTCAGCAACAACTCGTGGGGCGACGCGCCGGACAACACCGGCCTGCTCACCTTTGCTGATCCGCTGTGGATGAGCGGCGTGAAGGAGGGCGCCACCACCGGGCGCGGCGGCAAGGGCGTGGTGTATTTCTGGGCTGCGGGCAATGGCGGCGATTCGACGCTGGGTGGGCTCGACGACTCCAACTTCGACGCGCAGGCCGCGAGCCGGTACGTGCTGGCCATCGGCGGGGTGGGGCGCGACGGCAAACACGCCGACTACGCGGAATCGGGCGCCAACGTGCTGGTGGTCGCTCCCACCGAAGGCAACGACCTGGTGGGCCTGGTCACCACCGACATCACCGGGCTCGTTGGCTACAACAAGGGCAACGACTCCGAAGAGCACCCCAACGCGAGCTACTCGAAGACGATGAGTGGCACCTCGGGCTCCACGCCGATCGCCGCGGGTGTCGGGGCGCTGGTGCTGCAGGTGCGGCCTGAGCTGTCGTATCGCGACGTGCGCCGCGTGCTCGCGTTGTCTGCGCGCAAGAACGACGCCGCCTCGACGGGCTGGTCGAACAACGGCGCTGGCCTGCACGTGCATCACGCGTACGGCTTCGGCGTGGTCGACGCGAACGCGGCGGTGCTGCTGGCCCGCACCATCACGCCCGTGGGTCCCGAGCTGACCTTCAAGGCGCCGCTCGAGCAGCCGGGCCTCGCTGTTCCTGACAACGACGGTGCGGGTGCCTCGTCTGTGGTGAACGTCAGCGGCAGTGGCATCGGTCACATCGAGGTGATCGAGGTCGAGGTGACGGTCACCCACGCGCGCACGGCTGACCTCGAGATTCAGCTCGTGCGTACGGGAGGCGCCTCGGATCTGCTCCACCCGCTTCACTCCTGCGTCAATCCCGAGACCTTCAGCCCCGGGCCCTGCAGCGACATCGACGCGTTCGTGTTCACCAGCGTGCGGCACCTCGATGAGCCCGCCGACGGTCAATGGAAATTGGTCGTGAAGGATCGCAGGGCCGGTACCGTCGGCACGCTCACCCGCTGGCAGCTGCGCATCTACGGGAGGCCCTGATGAACACTCTTCTTCTTCTGGCAGTGCTGGCGCAGGCCCCCTCGTACACGTGGAGTGACGGCACGCGTACCCACACGCTGTGGGAGAGCCCGGTGCTGGTCGCCGAGCCTTCGCCCACGGGCGTTCGTGCAGAGGCGCTGCGCGCGCTGGGCGCCACCCTGGTGGTCGGAAGCGCCACCATGCGGGTGTGGAAAGTGACCGACGCGTCGGCCGTGCGCGAGAAGGTCGCTGCGCTTCGGCCGGTCTTCCATGACTCGCGCTCAGGGGCGGGCCGCTACCGGGTGCCGCTGGCGTTGGTGTGCGGGGCTGAACGCATCGAGCTGCCCTGGCTCGAGGTACTCAAGGGCAGTGGCGGGCGGTGCCTCCCCGACTTCTGGTACCGGCCGGTGCTCAAGTAGTCAGTTCGCTTTCAGCACAGTATTCTCGTGACGCTGTTCCATGCCTCTGGAGGTTTCCCATGTTGACCCTCGCGCTGGTGTCGCACCTGGTGTTCGCAGCGGCCCCCGCTGAGCTGACCATCGAGGTGAAGCCTGAAGGCGTGGAGGTGAAGGTCGACGGCAAACGCGCAGGGACCAGCGGCAAGGCGATCACCCTCAAGCTGAAGGCGGGCAAACACGTGGTGCGGCTCTCGCACAAGGGCGACTCGCACGAAGAAGAGGTCGCGCTGAAGGCCGGCGAGAAGAAGACGTACCAGTGGGCGTTCGAGAGCACGAAGTCGGGTGCTGCGCCGACCGATGAGACGGAAACCGCTCCGACCGAGTGACTCGTGCCACGCGTCGTTGCAATCGCCGACACGCATGGTGAACACGAGCGGCTGAGGCTGCCAGAGGGCGACGTGCTCATTCACGCGGGCGATCTCTCGCCCCGGGGAACCCTGCCGCAGTTGAAAGAAGTGGCCGACTGGCTGCGGGCGCAACCGCATCCGCACAAGGTGATCATCGCGGGCAATCACGACTTCGCCTTTCAGCGTGAGCCGGCCGCGGCGCGCGCCTTGTTTCACGGACTGACCTATCTTGAAGATGCCGGGGTCACGGTGGCGGGGCTTCGCATCTGGGGTAGTCCGTGGCAGCCGTGGTTTCACAACTGGGCCTTCAACCTTCATCGCGGCGCGGAGATCGACGCGAAGTGGAAGCTGATCCCCGAAGGCGTCGACGTGCTCGTCACCCACGGTCCACCGGCGGGTTTCGGCGACCTGGTGCACAGCGGTGAACGGGTCGGCTGTGAAGATCTGCTCGTGCAGCTGCGCCGGGTCAAACCGAAGCTCCACCTGTTTGGTCATATTCACGAAGACCGGGGCGAGTGGCCATTCGGGCCGACGCGCATCGTGAACTGCACCACCTCAGACGCCTCGTTGCCCGCGACGGTGGTCGACCTCTAGGGGCCGCTACTGCGACAACGTTTCCGCCACCTCTGCGCTCTCATGAATGGTGCGCTGCGAGAACGCAGACTGATCACCAAAGTACCCGAACGCGCGCAGGGCCCGCGGATCATCCCCCGCGGCATCGACGCGCCGTAAATCAAACCGGGGATTTCCCACGTATCGGTCGGCGTGCCCCGACGTCTCGATGGTCCGCTCCGTGCGCGCATTGCGCAGCGCCCGGCTGGCCACATGACAACTCCCACAATCCACCGTGAGCGGGTTCGAGCGCGCCGGATGCTCGATGCGCAAAGCCGAAGTCACCGCGCGATTCAGCGTGCGTGAATCCGTCAGGCGCATCTCCGACTCCGAGAGCAGCACACTCAAATCATCCCCATTGGCCGCGGGCTGCAGCTGGCCCGAGCGAGACGCGGTGTTGCCGAACTCTTGAACGCCCTGCTGCGTGAGGGTGTTCAAGCGCGGAATCGGATCCGCCACCAGCGTGCCGCCCACCAGGTTGAGTGCACCGAAGCGCCACGCGACGTTTTGCTGCACCAACCGCATGAACGCGACGCGGGTCAGGTTCTGTTCACCACACAGCCGGGTGATGAGCGCGTGCAATGCGGTCGCGTACGGGCCCGCCAGCCCCTGGGCCCGCATCACCGGGTGCACGTCGAGTGGTCTGCCATCGGTCGCACCCCCCGCGAGGCGCTTGAGGTTGGTCAGTGAACCGCGGGCGCTCTCGAACTCTGCGTCGGTCAGCTCGTAGAAGAGATGAATGGTGCCGTCTTGCGTGGTGGTCTTGAACGACTCCACCACCACCGGCTGCGCCACGACCCGGAGCTGCTTGATGCACCCCGTCGCCGGCTCTTTTGGAAAACACGGGTCGATGCGCGCGCTGACGACCCGCCACGAGGGAAACATCGCCGCGGCATCCTGGCTCTCCACCAGGCCCGGCAAGACGTCGTAGAGGCGGCGGGGGAAAAGCGGGCCTTTGCTGCCAGCGGCCTCGAAACCCAGCAGCAACGAGTGCTGCGCCGGGCTGGGGAGCGGTAAGAGCCACGACACGTCGTTCAGATCGAACCCGCCGTCGGTGTGGCTGACGCCCGAGTCGGCCGCTCCCGCATCAAGAGACGCGGGAACCGGACCACAGGCCAACAGGCTCAGCGAAACGAAGAGAACCGGGCACCGGAACATGTGCGGTGTCGTGAGCAAGTCACGTTCCACGCCCAAGTCACTGATCGCCCAGCGAAGAGGCCGCGACGGGCCTCAGAAAACCGCGCCTGCTCAGCGATTAATCAGGGTGCGGCCCAGCTCGGCCAGCTGCGAGCGCAACGAGCCGTCGTACATGTGGCTGCCGACCTGCGCGACGACGCCGCCGATGAGCGCGGGGTCGACCCTCGTCTCGAGCACCACGCTGCGCTGGGTGAGCGCCTCGAGCTGCTTCTTGAGCGCGGCCACCTGGGTGTCGCCCAGCTTGGCGGCCGAAGTGACGCTGCCTCGCACGCGGCCCATGCGGCTGTCGACCATGTCGCGGAACTGGCGGGCGATGAAGGGCAACGAACCGAAGCGGTTGCGGTCGTTGAGCAGCCGCATCACGTTGGCCACCACCGGCTGAATGCCAGGCGCGTTGGTGATGAACCCTTCGATCAGCGACAGGCGCTGGGTGCGGGAAAGCGCAGGGCTGGAGATGGTGGCGAAGATCTCCGGCTGGGCCTCGAAGTACGCGGTGATGTTCTCGAGCTGCTCGAGCACCTTGTCTGCATCAGGGCCTGCAGCATCGAGGAGGGCACGGGCATAGCGGCGGGCGACAGGGACATTCGACATGGCCTGCAGCGCGTAGCACCCGATCCCGGGCAATTCCAGCATCTCCAAACCCCTGAAACATCTGGCGCAAAAGGCGTGCAACTCTGCGGAACCGCCGCCGATAATGAAGAACCTCCCCACCCGAGAAAGCCACATGCCCTCCACCATCTCCCGTACCCGTCAACATGCTCAAACTGTCGCTCGTGGAGCTGGCGCCGGCGTCGCTGCGTATGGCCAGGTTCGAAGTGCGCTCGACACCCGCGCGGCCCTCAACCGGGCGCCCATCACCCCCGTCGGCAACGGCGCCTTCGATCGGCTCGGCCGCGGGGTCAGCCAGTTCATGCATTCGAACGGTCGCGCCGTCGATTTCGCGCGTCGGCTCGGGGGCGGCGTCGGCATCGTCACCGGCGGTCTGGGTGCGGTTCGAGGGGGCAGCAACGCGGTTCGTTCGCTGGGTGACGCGTTCGAGTCGGCGCGTTCGGGCAACTTCCGGCAGGCCGGGCGCAACCTCGGCTCGGCAGGGTCGTCGGGGCTCGAAGGCAGTCGCAGCGGCATTCTGGCGGCGCGTGGAGCGCTGGCCATTCGTGACGTGGGCGTCGCCCGCCGTGGGGCCAACGCAGCGGTGCAGTCCTTGCGTGCGGCCGGTGGGTTGGCCGGCCTGACTCCCGCGGCAGCGCGTACGCTCGAGGTCTCTGTCGCCGCCGGAGGCTCACGCATCGCCACCGCCGCCGCGTCGAGGACCGCCGCGACGGCCCGTCTCGCAGACACAGGGGTCACGGTCGGCACCCGCGCCATCACCCGCGCCGCCACCCACGCTGGCACCGCCGTCGCCACCCGCGTCACGGCTGAAGCCGGCGAAGCGGCGCTGCGCGCTGGCACCCGCGCAGGCGCGTCGACGGTCGGCCGCGCCGCCGCTCGTTTCGTTCCTGGCCTCAACGTCGCCATGGCCGTCGTCGATACGGGCCTTGCTGCCCGCGACACCTACCGCGCGGTGCAGAACCCGACGGCTGCCAACGTCGGCCGGGCGACGCTCAGTGGTGTCACGGCGCTTGGCTCCATCGCGGCCGCGACCAACATTCCCATCGTCAGCCAGATTGGTGCCGGCGTCTCGGTGGTGAGCAGCTTCTTGGGCTCGCTGTTCTGAAACCGTCTGCTCGAGATCGCGGCTATAAACGCGCTCCATGAGCAAGCCGTCGTCGAAGTCCGCGAGCAAGTCCGCTGCGAAGGCGGGCCCGAAATCTTCCTCAGCCAGGTCGCTGGGCCACCGGCTCAAGGTGAGCCCCGTCACTGACATTCTCGCGAGCCCCGCGCCCGAGCTGCCCGTTCTCGGTGAGGTTTCGCTCGACGCGCTGGTGGTCGCTGCCGTCACCGCACGCGAGCCGGCCCCCGACGAGGT
>JAYTAT010000810.1:0-2971 GCA_043737315.1 Archangium sp. | reverse complement strand
TGAAAGACGTGCTCGCCAGGGCGGTGGAAGCGAAGGCGAGCGACGTGCACATTCACTCCGGCGCGCCCATTCAGATCCGCATCAGCGGGGTGCTCAAGGAGCTCAAGCTCGGGCAGTTCACGCCGCAAGAAGTCGAGAACATCATCCGCGAAGGGCTCACCCCCGCCGAGCAGAAGATCCTCGAAGAAGAGCAGGACTACGACGTGGCCCTCGTGATGCCGGGGCTGGGCCGTTTTCGTGCGAGCTTCTACAAGCAACAGCGCGGCTACGACGCGGTGTTCCGCCCGATTCCGTTGAACCCGCCGACGCTGGCCGAGCTGGGGCTGCCCAATACGCTCGCGAAGCTGGCCGACTTCCACCAGGGGCTGGTGCTCTTCACCGGGCCCGCGGGTTCGGGCAAATCGTCGACGCTCGCGGCGATCGTCAACATGCTCAACGAGTCACGGCAGGATCACATCATCACCGTCGAAGACCCCATCGAGTACGTGTACTCGAAGAAGCAATGCATCGTGAATCAGCGGCAGGCGGGCAAACACACCAAGTCGTTCGCCAACGCACTGCGCGCCGCGCTCCGTGAAGACCCCGACATCATCGTGATCGGCGAGCTGCGCGATCTCGAGACGATCTCGTTGGCCATCACCGCGGCCGAGACGGGTCACCTGGTGCTCGGCACGCTGCACACCAACAACGCCATTCGCACCATCAACCGCGTGCTCGACGTCTTCCCGCCCAAGCAGCAGTCGCAGATCCGCGCGATGGTCTCGGAGTCGCTGCGCGCCGTCGTCTCGCAACGGCTGATTCCCACCGCCGATGGCACCCGCAGGTTGCCCGCCCTCGAGGTGCTCTACGTGAAGCCGTCGGTCTCGAACCTCATTCGCGAAGAGAAGACCTTTCAGATTCGCTCCATCATGCAGACGGGGCGTGGTGACGGCATGACGTTGCTCGATGACTCGATCGCAGACCTGGTGAAGACGGGGCAGGTCACCAAAGAAGTGGCCCGCCGCTTCGCTGAAGACCCCAAACGTTTCGCCTGAAAGGACGCCATGCCTCGCCTCGACGTCCTCTTCAAGCTGCTCAAAGATCAAGGTGGTTCCGACCTCCACCTCGCCGCCGGCAACGCGCCGCACCTGCGCCGTCATGGCGTGGTTGCTCCGATCGCCGACTGGCCGGTGTTCACCCACGAGAGCCTGCGCTCGCACCTGCAAGAGCTGGCCAGTGACAAGCAGTGGGCGCACTACACCGACAACCTCGATCTCGACTTCGCCTACGCGATCCCCGGGCTCGCCCGCTTCCGCGCGAACTTCTTCAATCAAGAGCGTGGCGCCGCCGCCGTCTTCCGCATCATTCCCGAGCGCATTCGCACGCTGGAAGAGCTGAAGGCGCCGCCCGCCCTCGCGCAACTGGCCAACCTGGAGCAGGGGCTGGTGCTGGTGACGGGCCCCACCGGCTCAGGCAAGTCGACCACGCTGGCGGCGATCATCGATGAGGTGAACTCGAACAGCGCGCGCCACATCATCACCATCGAAGACCCGGTGGAGTTCGTGCACCCCAACAAACGCTCCACGCTCTCGCAGCGTGAAGTGGGGGTGGACACCCGGAGCTTCTCGAACGCGTTGCGCAGCGCCATCCGCCAGGATCCCGGCGTCATTCTCGTCGGCGAAATGCGCGACATGGAGACCATCTCACTGGCGATTACGGCGGCCGAGATGGGCGTGCTGGTGTTCGGCACCCTGCACACCAACAGCGCGCCCAAGACCATCGACCGGGTGATCGATGCGTTCCCCACGGATCAACAGCAGCAGGTGCGCACCATGCTCTCGGAGTCGTTGGCCGCGGTGGTCTCGCAGCTGCTGCTCCGCACGCCCGATGGGGCGGGGCGCGTGGCGGTGCACGAGATTCTCTTGAAGACGCCGGGCCTGCCAAACGTGATCCGCGAGGGCAACACGCCGATGATCAGCTCGATCATTCAGTCAGGCAAAGGCCTGGGCATGCAGTCGATGGATGACATCCTGTTCAAGCTCGCCACCGAGAAGAAGATCTCGGCCGAAGACGCCTTTCACAAGGCGAGCAACAAGGCGCGCTTCGAACCGATGCTGGGGCCCGACGCGCACTGAGTCTGGCGTCGGAGCAGGGTCTTGGTTAGTTCGAGACACCCATGCTGACCTCTACCCTGTTGGCCCTCACTCTCGCGGGAGCACCTATGAGCGTTTACGATTTTTCGATGAAGACGATCGACGGCAAAGACGTTTCGTTGAGCGCGTACAAAGGCAAAGCGCTCATGATCGTCAACACCGCTTCGCAGTGCGGTTACACGCCTCAGTACAAGAGCCTCGAGGCGCTGTACCAGCAGTACAAAGACAAGGGCTTCGAGATCCTCGCGTTCCCCTCGAACGACTTCGGTGGGCAAGAGCCGGGCAGCAACGAAGAGATCAAGAAGTTCTGCGAGCTGAAGTTCAAGACGAGCTTCCCGCTGTTCGCGAAGATTCCCGTGAAGGGCGACGCGGCGCACCCGCTTTACAAGTACCTCACCGGCCTGAAGGAGAACGGCGGCGAGGTGGCGTGGAACTTCAACAAGTTCCTGGTTTCCACTGACGGAACCGTGGTGGCACACCTGCCCTCGGGCGCTGAGCCCACCAGCGATGAAGTGAAGAAGAAGGTCGAAGCGGTTCTGCCCAAGAAGTGACCCGTTCTCCCTCTCCCTGCGCCAGCGGGGAGAGGGTCGGGGTACGGGGCCAATCTACCCCCGCAGCTTCGTCTCGGCTCGTTCCCAGACCTGCACGCAGACCCAGGTCGCGGCGATCAATGCGACGACCAACACCCAGTACAGCGGCCAGTCGGCCTTCTCGCGGAAGAGGAGCGTGAAGACCCCGACGAAGCGTTGGTAGAGCAGCATCTGATGGAAGAAGTACGCGGACAGCGACGCTCCACCAAACCCGGCCAGCCACTTCATCACCCGCGTCTGCGCGCTCGC
>JAYTAT010000809.1:0-2975 GCA_043737315.1 Archangium sp. | reverse complement strand
CCCAGCGTAGATGCGCCGGAAGTCCATCCGGCGTGAACGAATCATGACGACGATGAGCCTCGAACTGCGAAGCGCCCACGTGCCCGGCGACGGCGACGAGCGGTGCCCACTGACCTCGCTCGACGAAGACCGTACCCACGTTCACGGCGAACTGGTGTGGACCATCGGCGACCGACTTGTGCCTCACATGGGATTCTGGGGACCGCACGACGTGTGCTTTGGCGAATGGTGGGACGAATTCACGCGGGCGATAGCGGCTCTCGCTGCCGGGCAGTCATACGTTCACGACTCGTGCGAACAAGGCGCCCCCGCCTTTCAATTCGAACGCAGCGAATCGTCGGTCTGTCTCTCGCTTGTTGCTGGCGTCGGTGGCAACGCGGACCCCGAGTGGCAACGGATCGAGTTTGCATCGCGTGACCTGGTCGCGTCCGTCCAGCGCTTCAAGGACGACTTGAGGAAAATCCTCAAGTCTCAAGGCCCGTCCGACCTGCCGGACGAGTGGAACGAGCGCCTTTCAACGTCGGAGAAGTAAACCGGCGCCTGCCACTCGACATCCTGCAGACTGCCAGTCGCAAAGTGTTCGGAAGAGACGGCATCCCAAACGAAGAGACGTGCCCGCCACTGTGGACGCTGTCGTCGACATCAGCGGTTATCTGATCACCTGGAAGAAGATGGTGTTCTGGCGTTCGCGCTCGTCAAATGGGGCGGTACGCCAGCGAAGGGGAGTGCAGCACCACCGCGCGCTAAGTGCTATGCGCTGGCAGGTGCTCCGACGGTGCCTGCTGCTGCTCTGTGCGTTGACCTCGTGCGCGCCGGCCAACCGCGACGCCTGGAAGACCACTTTTTCCCTGCGCTCGAAGGGGTTGTGCTGGTGGCGTGACGCGCGTTGGGAAGACCGCGGTCCGCTGCTGGTGCGTGGCACCGGGCAGCCGTTCGCGCGCGCGCGTGCCCAGTGGTCAGGTCAGCTGTGGCGCGGGTCCAGCATCTCGGCCGTGTTGCGCCGCGCCGGGCCCGTGGTGCTCCTGCAAGGCCAGTGGGCGGGCCCCGGCCTCACGCTCGATGCCGAAGTCGACGTGTCGTTGAACTCGGTCTTCCGCGCGTACGAGCCGGTGCGCGTGGGGCCTGCGGGTCTGTTGCTCAAAGGCGGTCACGTGCGGGTGGCCGACGCCGACCTGGGCCGAGCGCTGGTGCTGCCCGCTGAAGAATCGCTCGATTCATTTCACCCCCTCCAGCAGGTCGCCCTCGAGCTTCCGTGCGAGTCGCTCTCCCTCTCCGCCCCGGTCGAGCCCCCGGGAGATCTCGCGCGGCGCCAGCTGGCCCAGAGCGGCTTTCCTGCCACCGCGCAGGAGCGCTGGTTACCCAAGGGCGTCATCGTGTCGGCTTCGGCCCAGGCAGGCGGTCCCACGGTGGGCCGATTCATCAGCCAGCGCTTGCCTGTTCGCGGGTTCGTGGTCGAAGAGCAGAATGACGAAGCGCGGCTGGTGGTGCCGACGCGCAGCGGCGTGGTGTGGGTGGGCTGGGTCGCGGCGGAAGGCCTGCAGGCGCACGTCGAGGCCGCGCCGGTGGCCGAAGAGAAAAAGGTGGAATCAGAAGTCGTTCCCCCCGCGCTCGAGTGGAAGGCCTGTGAGACGTCGCTGAAGGTGAGCATCGAGAGCCACCGGAAAATCATCGATGTCGGTGCGCTCGAGGCGAAGACCGCCTTCGCCATCACTGAGCGAAACGTTGAACACGTGGAAGTCGAGCTGGGCGTGGAATGGCTCGAATTGGAGCCAGGCGTTCGGCTGATGTTGCCCGCGTACGCGAGCAAGTGCCCCCGGCAGAAGCAGCTCGGCACGTGGTGACCGGCTCTTCTCTGCCCGCGCACGACGCCTTCGCCGCGTTTCGTCACCCGGCGGTCGCGCGTTTTGCAGTGGGCCGCTTCCTCGCTGCCATGGCGAGCACCTCTGTCTCGGTGGCGGTCGGCTGGCAGCTCTACGAAAAGACCGGCTCCACCTGGGCGCTGGGTCTGGTCGGCCTCGTCGAGGTGATCCCCGTGGTCGGCCTCGCCTTGCCCGCGGGCGTGGCGGCCGACCGGTTTCCCCGCCGCACGGTGGCCATCGCTGCACACCTGACCCTCGCCGCGTGCGCCGCCGGGTTGATGACCCTGAGTGTGTTGGATGGTCCGACCACGCTCTACTACCCGGTGCTCTTCTTCATTGGCGTGGGCATGGCGTTTCGCGGGCCATCGGTGGGCGCGATGTTGCCGCAGCTGGTGCCTTCCAAAGACTTCGCCAACGCCGCGGCGTGGTTTTCCAGCACCTACGAGCTCGCTTCGATTTCCGGCCCGGCGGCGGCGGGCTTACTGATAGCCCTCATCAGCGGCGCGCAGCTCGCGTTCGGCTTCGCCGTGGCAGCGCACCTGGGTTTCGTGGTGGTGCTCTGGTCGATCCCCGCGCGGCCCGCGGCGATGACCGGCAAGAGCCAGGGTGTGGGCGATCTGCTCGCGGGCCTGCGCTTCGTCTTCCGCACGAAGGTGTTTCTGGCGGCCATCACGCTCGATCTCTTCGCGGTGTTGTTGGGCGGCGCGGTGGCGTTGTTGCCGGTCTACGCAAAAGACGTGCTCCACGTGGGGCCGGTGGGCCTGGGGTGGTTGCGCGCGGCGCCTGCGCTGGGGGCGCTCTCCACCGCATTGCTGCAGACCCGGCTGCCCCCCTGGAAGAAGCCGGGCACCGTGCTGCTCTTCACCGTGACGGGTTTCGGCATCGCCATGATCGTGTTCGGGTTGTCCACGGTGATGTGGTTGTCTTTCGTTGCGTTGTTCTTCAGCGGTGTCTTCGACAACGTGTCTGTCGTGATTCGGTCCACCCTGGAGCAATCATTGACGCCCGATTCGATGCGCGGCCGGGTGTCAGCCATTCATTACGTATTCATCGGCATGTCGAACGAGCTGGGCGGCTTCGAGTCGGGCGCCACCGCGGCCCTGTTCGGCGCTGTGA
>JAYTAT010000808.1:0-2978 GCA_043737315.1 Archangium sp. | reverse complement strand
CCTTCAAGAGCGCTTCCTGAATCTTGGGGAAGTCGTTGATCGCCGGCAGGTCGGGGAAGTTGCCCATCTGGCCAAACAGCGCCAGCTCGTCTTTCGATTTGCCAGAATAGATCTGCAGGTGCCCCGCGAGGCTGCCCACCACCGAGCGCTGCATCGACTGGTTCAACGAGTCGAGCATGCCGCCCAGCAGCACGAACACCATCGTCCCCAGCAGGATCAGGCCGCCGATCAGCAGGTTGATGGGGCTCGCCAACAGGTTGCGGATGGCGATCCGAACCAGCAGGACGACCCGGTCAATCACGACGCGCGGACCTCGGTGCTCCTGGTGTCCAGGCCTTCCAACTCGTGCGCCACGGCTTCTTGCGGTGTCTCGCGGCCCTGCACCTTGCCGTCAGCGATGCGCACCACCGCGTTCGCGTACCGCATCACCCGGTGATCGTGCGTCGAGAAGATGAAGGTGGTGCCCTTCTTCTGGTTGAGCGACTTCATCAGGTCGAGGATCGCCTGGCCGGTCTCTGAGTCGAGGTTGGCCGTCGGTTCGTCAGCCAGCACGATGAGCGGGTCGGTCACCAGCGCGCGCGCGATCGCCACGCGTTGCCGCTGACCACCCGACAACTCATTGGGGCGGTGCTTCAGGTGCGTCTTGAGTCCCACCTGCTCGAGCAGGCCCTCGACGCGCTCCTTCCGCTCCTGGGCGCTGAGCCTATTCTGCAGCAACAGCGGGAACTCGACGTTCTGGAAGACCGTGAGCACCGAGACCAGGTTGAATGACTGGAAGATGAACCCGATGGTGTTGAGGCGCAGGTTGGTCAGCTCGCGCTCCGACATCTTCGCGGTGTTCTGACCCGCGACCTCGACCACGCCGCGGGTCGCCGTGTCGACGCAGCCGATGAGGTTGAGCAACGTGGTCTTGCCGCTGCCCGAGGGCCCGGCGATGGAAATGAACTCACCCTTGTCGACCGTCAGGTTCACGCCGCGCAAGGCCTGAACGACGGTCGCACCGAGGCTGTACTCCTTGACGACGTCCAGGATCGTGACGATGGCGCTCATGCCTTCACTGCTAGCGCAGCCTCCTGACAGCCGCATGAAGAATGATGAAGCGCGCACATTCGTTGATGAAGCACAGTGATTCCTCTACCGTCCGCGCCTCTCCTCGGGAGGAGCCGCATGAACGAAGAGCAGATCGCGGAAAAGCTCGCTGAATTCGAACCGGCGTGGGCCGGCCGGCCCAATCTTTTCGACAAGCAAATCGCCTCGAAAGACGTGAAGGCACTCGTGGCTCGGCTCGATGATCAGCTGCCCGGCGTGCGCGCTGATGCCGCTGAAGCGCTGGGCCGGCTCAGGGAAATCTCGGTCACCGCGCAGCTCAAGACGCTCCTTGGCGATCCAGAGCCGTCCGTTCGGCGCGCCGCGGCCGTGGGGCTCGCTTCATTGGGAGACGAGGGCATCAGCCAGGAGTTCGTCAAGGCGCTGCTCGACCCTGCCGCAAAAGTCGTCGCGGGGGCCGCTGAGGCGCTGGGGCTGTCTGGCTACAGGCCGGCCGTGCCGTATCTGCTCAAGGCCTACCGCACTGATCACCCGCGGGTGGCCGCCGCGATCGCCGTCGCCCTGGGCCGCCTGAAAGATCGGCAGGCGTTGCCCTGGCTGCTGCAGGCCCTCAAGGCTGGCCTGGCCCCCGTCGAAGCGGCCACCGCGCTGGGCGAGATCGGAGATGCCGGTGCGACCCGTGGGTTGTGTGATGCGCTCGTTCACGACCTTGCGGCGTTGCGGGCGGCTGCCGCGCGGTCTCTTGGCCAACTGGCCCGGGGCGGCAACTTCGACTTCATCTTGAAAGACACTGCCGTCAGCGCGCTTCACCGGCTGGTGAACGACAGCGACCCCCGCGTACAGTTCTGCGCGGCCCTGGGTCTGGCTGGCTTCGGAGATCCCGTCGGCAAACAAAAGCTTCAGCAGCACCTCTCTTCCACCTGAACCCACAGCGAAAGTACCCATGGCCACCGCGAAAAAAGAAAAAGCGCCGACCCCCGCCGAGCCCCAGGTTGTCCCCGAGCCGAGCTACCCGGTGATCGAAGGATTCGTCGAAAAAGCAACGTCAGATGACATTGCGGCCCTCTTTAAAGACCTCAAGGGCCCCTTGGGCGCGCTCAAGGGAACCAAGGCCGAGCAGGGGAAGAAGGTTGGCAAGGCCATCGAACGTACAGAGGAGCTGTTGTCCTACCTCTTGCAAGTTCGCGAAAAGCTTGAAGCAGACCGCAAGGGGAAGGGTGCCAAACGCCGCTGAAAAATGATCCACCGGGCGTCACGCAACTCGCCTTCTCAGTGCGCGATAATTGAATCACAGGGCGCCTCCGACAAGGGTCGGGGGAACGGAACCCTGGAAACTTTCCGCTGTTTCCTCAAGGAGAATCACATGAGCAACATCAACGGTATCAACGGTGGCATGCCGAACCGCATCTCGATGAACGTCACGGTCGCCAAGCAGACCCAGGGCGCCACGTTCGGTGAGAAGGTCAACGCCGGTCTCCACGCCGCAGGTTCTGCCATCGGCCAGGGCGCTTCGCTCCTCGGTGGCGCGCTCCCCGGTGGCTCTGTCATCTCGGCGGCGGTCTCGTCGGTCGGTAGCCTTGCCGGCGGCTCCGGTGGTGGCGCGGCCTCGGCCAGCTACGCCGCGACCGGTGTGGTTGGTTTCTCGGGCGGCGCCGGTGGCGCGACCGTCGGTGGCAGCCCCATCTCTGTGGGCGCTGGCTCGGCTGGTGGCCCGAACCTCACTGCAGGCGCTGGCACCAACGGCATGGGCGCGTACAACAACGACATCGCCTCGATGTCGGCACAGAACAGCCAGATGCTGCAGGTTCAGATGGCCATGCAGCGCGAGAACACGATGTTCTCCTCGATCTCGAACGTGCTGAAGACCAAGCACGACACCGCCAAGAACTCGGTCGGCAACATCCGCTGAGTCTGAGCTGAAATACGGTAGT
>JAYTAT010000807.1:0-2978 GCA_043737315.1 Archangium sp. | reverse complement strand
GCTGGTGGCCGGGTGGATCGCCATCAAGAAGAAGCGCGCTGACCTGCACCGCTACTTCATGGTCGCGGCCTTTGCGGCGTCGACCTGTTTTCTGGTCGGCTATCTGGCGTACCACGCGGTGCACGGCGACACGAAGTTCGGGGGCGTGGGCGCGGTGCGCACGGTCTACCTGGTGCTGCTCGCAAGTCACGTGCTGCTGAGCTTCTTCATCGTGCCGCTCTCGTTGACCGCCTTCTGGTTCGCGTGGAAGCGCGAGTTCAACCGGCACACGAAGGTCACCCGCTGGCTGCACCCCATCTGGCTCTACGTGTCGGTGACGGGCGTGGTCGTCTTCCTGATGCTCTCTCCGTATTACCCGGCGTAGCGCGATGACGACGAAGGTCTATCTGCCCGACGCGCTCTTCGCGCAAGGCACGCTGCACCGCGGCCGGGGGTTGGTGGTCTCTTCTGAGGGCCGGGTGCTGGAGATCGCCCCCGAAGGCGCCGAGCAGATCGCGCTGCCGGGAAAGCTGCTGTTGCCGGGTTTCGTCAACGGTCACTCACACGCGTTTCAGCGGGCGATCCGCGGGCGCACCGAGTTCCTCGCGGCGGGCCACGAACGCGACGACTTCTGGAGCTGGCGCGAGGCGATGTACGAGGCCGCCACCGCGCTCGACCCCGAAGCGCTCTACGCGGTCTCGAAGCAGGCGTTCCTCGAGATGGCGCTCGCCGGCATCACCACCGTGGGCGAATTTCACTACCTGCATCATCAGGCCGACGGGCGGCCCTACACCGACGAGCACGAGCTCTCGCGCCAGGTGATTCGGGCGGCGCGCGACGTGGGCCTGCGCATCGTTCTGCTCCGGGTCGGTTACGCGCGCGCGGGTTTTCAGGTTGAGCCCAACCCACGCCAGCTGCGCTTCATCGACGCTGACGTCGACACGTTCTTGCGGCGCGCCAGCGAGCTTTCCGCGGCGGTGAAGGGTGATGCGTTGGTGAGCGTGGGGCTCGCGCCGCACTCGGTGCGCGCCGTGCCGAAGCCCTGGCTCGAGGTGATCGGCCGCTCGTGGAAGACGGGGCCGGTGCACATGCACGTCGCCGAGCAGCCCGGCGAGATTCGCGCTTGCGCAGCCGAGTACGGCCTGCGCCCGGTCGAGCTGCTCGAGGCCGTGGGCTTGCTGAACGCGCGCTTCACCGCAGTGCATGCCATTCATCTGGATCGCGGGGAGATCGAACGGCTGGGCCGCGCGCGCGCCACCGTGTGTGCGTGCCCTTCGACCGAGCGCAACTTAGGGGACGGCATCGTGGAGGTCGATGCGCTGCTCAGCGCAGGTGCGAGCGTGAGCCTGGGCAGCGACAGCCAGGCCCACGTGGATCTGCTTCAAGAGGCGCAGCAAATGGAAGGGCACCTGCGGCTGCTTCGGCTGCGGCGAAACGTGCTGGCGCCGGGTTCGGGTGATCGCAACTCACTGGCCGCGCGGCTGCTCGACTTCATGACGGTGCAGGGGGCGCGCAGCCTGGGGCTGAGCGGCGGTTCGTTGGCGCCCGGTGAAGCGGCCGACTTCGTAGCGGTCGATCTGAATCATCCGTCAGTGCTCGGCAGTGAAGAGTCGGCACTGGCGCGGGTGGTGCTGGGTGCGCCTGCCTCTGCTGTCACTGACGTGTTCGTCTCTGGCCGGCGCATCGTCACCCAAGCCCGTCACCCTGAAGCCGAGGCCACAGGCCGGCGCTTCCTCGAGGTCGTGAAGGCGCTCGGGTAGTTCACGACTTCTCCTGAGGGGGCGCGCCGAAACCGGGTACGCTTTTATTTTTTCAGGAGGGAACACTACATGCGTAACTCGATCTGGCTCCTCGGAGCTGTGCTGCTGACTGCGTGCGGTCCCGCCGGTGTTCTCTCGGGCAAGGTGACCGTCGAAGGCGGATCCGCCGGGGGCATCGCGGTCATCGTGTACGGCCCTCAGAGCGGCGCGACGGTGACGGGCGATGACGGCGCCTTCAGCATCGGCAACCTGCCAGACGGGAAGTACGTCGTGCGCGCCACCCTGCGCAACGCCGACGTCGAAGAAGTGAACGCCACCACCACCATCACCAACGGCAAAGCGTCTCCTGAGCCGGTCCTCGCGTTTCGCTCGTCGACTGCCAAGGTGACGGGCCGCGTGGTGATGGCCGACGGCTCGGGCGCCGAACAGATAACCGTCACCGCGACGGGCCCTGAGACCCGCGGCGTGCGCACCAGCGCGGGCGGCGCGTTCAGCTTCGAGGGTCTAAAGACCGGCGCGTATGTGATTAGCGTCGAGGGCACGGACACCCTCGAGGGCCGGGTCGGCGTGGGCGTCAACGCCTCGGGCACCATCGATGCGGGCGAGCTTCGCCTCACCCCGGTGGGCCGCTTCGGTGGCTCGGTGGTTTTTGGCACCACGCCGGTCGAAGGCGCGCCCGTCGTGGTCACCGGCACCAGCTCCGCCGCCGTGACCGACGCGATGGGGCGCTTCACGCTGGTCAACGTCCCCACGGGCATGCAGGCGGTGCAGGTGCGCGTGGGAACCGCGCCCTTCTTCCGATCGGGCACCGTGATGGTCACCGTCGCGCGTGGCGCGAACGCCGACGTGCCTATCGTCATCACCGACGACGCGCCGAAGACGGGCACGGTCACCGGAACGGTGACCTTTCGGGGCCCCCGCACTCCGCGCGACATCACGATCTCTGCCCCGGGCTCCGGCGTCACGGCGACGCCTCAGTTCAACGGTGCGTACTCCCTCGCGCTGCCCGTGGGCTCCTGGGACGTGATGGCCACCGCCCCTCAGCACCCCCAGAAGTTGCTGGGCCGGGTGACCGTCACCGAAGGCCAGTCGCAGGCCGTTCCCGGAGTGGAATTGAGCTGGTTTCGCCCCATCTGGCGTTCTTCGTCGAACATCTCGCCGCCATCCCCGGCCGTTATCGGGGTCGTCAACGACAACGTACCGTGGTCGTTGCTGACGTTTTTTGACAGCGTGCAACGC
>JAYTAT010000806.1:0-2979 GCA_043737315.1 Archangium sp. | reverse complement strand
AACACTGCATCATCTCGCACACCGAAGAGGTCAGTGACCTGCTCGAGGTGCTGCTGCTCCAGAAGGAGACCGGGTTGATGACCGGCACGCTCGATGGCGGCGCGCAGGTCGAGATGATCGTGGTGCCGCTCTTCGAGACCATCGGCGACCTGCGAAAAGCGGCGCAAGTGATGAAGGAGTACTTCGCGCTGCCCGGCATCAGCGCGCTGTTGCTGCACTCGGGGGGTGAGCAGGAGATCATGCTCGGCTACTCCGACAGCAACAAAGACGGCGGCGTGTTCACCAGCAACTGGGAGCTGTACCGCGCTGAGCTCGCCCTGCGGGAGCTGTTCAGCTCGTTGAAGACACCGCTGCGCATGCGCCTCTTCCACGGGCGCGGAGGCACGGTGGGCCGCGGCGGGGGGCCCAGCCACGAGGCGATCCTCGCGCAGCCCACCGGCACCGTGGGGGGCCAGTTCCGCCTGACCGAGCAAGGCGAAGTCATCGCCTCGAAGTACGCGCACGCGGAGAACGGGCGTCACAACCTCGAGCTCATCGTGGCCGGCGTGCTCGAGGCGACCCTGGGTGCAACCTCGGCCGAAGCACCCCGGGAATTCATGGAAGCCGCCGAAGCGCTCTCGAAGGCGGGCATGAAGGCGTACCGCTCGTTGGTGTACGAGACGCCCGGCTTCGTCGACACGTTCTACGAAGCGACGCCCATCGCGGAGATCGCCGAGCTGAACATCGGCTCGCGGCCTTCCGCTCGAAAGAAGACCCGGGCCATCGAAGATCTGCGTGCCATTCCCTGGTCGTTCAGCTGGGGGCAATGCCGCGTCAGCCTGCCAGGTTGGTACGGCTTTGGCACAGCGGTCACCACGTACCTGGGCGCCGGCAACAAAGAGAAACGCCTCGCGCTGCTGCGCCGCATGGCCACCGAGTGGCGTTTCTTCGCCGCGCTGTTGTCGAACCTCGACATGGTGATGGCCAAGAGCGACCTGGGCATCGCCGCCCGCTACGCGACGCTGGTGCACGACCAGAAACGAAGCCGCGCAGTCTTCGGGCGAATTCACGAAGAGTGGCAGCGCACCACCGAGGCGCTGACGGCCATCACCGGTCAGACCACCCGGCTGGCGACCAACCCCGCACTCGCGCTCTCGTTGAAACACCGCTTCCCGTACATCGATCCACTCAACTACCTGCAGGTCGAGCTGCTGCGCCGGTTGCGCAAGAACTCGACGAAGCCGGTGAGCGACCGCGTCAAGCGGGCCATTCACATCAGCATCAATGGCGTGGCCGCCGGGCTGCGAAACAGCGGATGATGGGGCCCGCATGACATTGGCGTCGACCCCCCCCAACGAAGCTGAGCGGCTCGCCGAGCTGCTGCGGTACCGCGTGCTGGATACCGGCAAGGAAGTCGCGTTCGACCGCATCACCCGCCTCGCCTCCACCTTGCTCGAGATGCCCATCGCGCTCGTCTCGCTGGTCGACCAACACCGCCAATGGTTCAAGTCAGAGGTGGGCCTGGGCCGCGCAGAGACGACCCGCGAGGGGTCATTCTGCTCCCACGCCATCAACCAGAACACGCCGCTGATCGTGGGTGACACGCACGCCGATGCCCGGTTCTCGACCAACCCGCTGGTGTTGCAGGCGCCGAAGATTCGTTTCTACGCAGGTGCGCCGCTCACCACGCCGTCCGGCCTCAACGTCGGCACGTTGTGCGTGCTCGATCATCAGCCCCGCGTCTTCTCACCGAAGCAGACCCAGGTGCTCTGCGATCTCGCTGCGCTCACGGTCGACGAGTTCGAGCTGCGGGCCGCACGCGCGCTCGCCGAACAACGCGCGGATGTGCTGCAGCAAACGGTGCTCATCTTCGACAACCTGCCGCAGGGGGTGGTGTTGTTCGACGCGCAGTTCAGGTGCGTCTACGCGAACCACGCGATGGGAGAAGTGTTCGACCTGCCCTCGGCGGCGATGCTCGGGTGGACACACGAGCAGGCCAACGCTCACGTGGCGGGGCTGTGCGACGACCCCGAAGAAGTGCTTCTCAGAATGCCGGCGATGCCCGAACTGGCGACCGGGGAAAGCCACACCGGCACCTTCTTGTTCGCAAGACCCCGCCCCCGCGTGATGCGGCGCACCCTGCACCGTTTGTCCGACCCGAACCGCCCGTGGCTCGCCTTGTGGACCGACATCAGCCACGAGGCGGCCCTGCTGCGCCGAACCGAGCAGGAAGCCAGCACCGACGCGCTCACGGGGCTGCCCAATCGCCGCGCCGCCGAAGCCGCGTTGAACACCGCGTTTGCCAGCGGGGGTGCGGTGTCGGTGGTGCTCTTCGACGTCGATCACTTCAAGAGGGTCAACGACACCTTCGGTCACCCCGTGGGTGACGAGGTGCTCGCCCGCGTGGGCCAGACGCTCGCCGCCATCGCGCGCGGCACGGACTTCGTGGCCCGCTGGGGCGGCGAGGAGTTCGTGGCCGTGGTGCGCGCCGAGGTCGAAGGGGCCCGGGCGCTCGCCGAGCGGGTGCTCGCGGCGGTCGAGTTGCTCGAGACTTCCGCTGGAAGAATCACCCTCTCGGCGGGCGTCGCGCGCATCGAGAAGGTCGCTGAGCTCAAGGCGGTCGACGAGAAGCTCTACGAAGCCAAGCGCACCGGCCGTAACCGGGTCGCGAGCTAAGGTCGCCCCCATGCCCCGAGCCGCCAAACCCCGCCGCCGGCCCACCACGAGCCCGCGCGAACGCATTCTCACCGCGGCGCTGGAAGCCTTCGCGGCGCGCGGCGCGGGCGCCAGCAGCATTCAAGACGTGGCCGACGTCGCGGGCATGAGCAAACAGGCCCTGCTGCACCACTTTCGCAGCAAGGCGCTGCTGCGCGAAGGTGTCTACGGGCTGCTGGCCGACCGGCTGCGCGATCAACTGCCAGCCGCCGCCGCCGAGCTGGTGAGCCGCTCGCACGATCGGTACCGCGGGCTGCTCGAGGTGGTGCACCAGCGCTTCGTGGA
>JAYTAT010000805.1:0-2982 GCA_043737315.1 Archangium sp. | reverse complement strand
TGCCCCACGGGTGAGGTTTTTGAGCGGGGCTGGTTTGGCAAGGTGATCGAGCCGCGGTTCGTCAACGCGCGCGAGACGCTGCGTGAGACGAAGACGTTCGGGCCGATCATCAACCAGCTGTACCCGGTGGACCTGCCGATGGCGGGATTGATGATGATGGTGCCGCCTTCTCCGACGACAACACCCGCCGAGTAAGGCCCCCCCTCCCCGCTTTCGCAACGAGGGGTGTTTCGAGCTTTGCCAGCGCCTGCGAGACCGACTGGAACTCACCGTCGTTCGCAATCCTGATCAGCATCCCCACTTCAATCACGCCACGCCGAGCGAGCTCCGCGTCAGCCTCTCCCCAGCTCCACTCGAACGGAATTCCGAACTCATCTCGAAGCCGCTTGCGGAACTCTGCTTTCAGCGAAACCACCAGCTCAGCCTCGACGCCCGCGTTGCGCGTGAGCGCGGCCATCGCCTTCACGTACTCGAGCGACGATCGATGCCAGCTCGGCGGCGCATCACGAGCCGGCCCCAACCGCGTCGCACGAGCCCACAGAAACAACATCGCCAGGAACCCCAGCTGCAGGAAGGTGACGAGCAAGTTGACCGGCACCACCGTCGCCCCGCTGTGCAGATGAAACTCATCGAAGGCCACCGGGCCGCGCCCCGCGAGGTGCGACCAGAACAGCGCGTTGTCAGCCAGCTCGAGCCGGGCGTTCTCCGCGAGATCGGGCCCTGCCGCCAGCCACACCTCGCCCGCGCCACGCTTCAGCCACCACAGGGCGCCGTCACTGGTCACCGGCACCGCGTGTTCGTCGCTCACCGCCAGCATGCGATCCGCTGAGAGCCGCAGTTGGTGTGCGCCCGCCAACAACCCTGCCGCGAAAGTGACCTGCACGGTGGTGCCGCCGACGTCTTCCAAACCCGGCTCGGTGACGAGCGGCGCCACCGGCCCCGCACGCACCCAGAGCCACTCATTGATCGACGGCTGCGGCGCGGTGCGGGGCATCAGGTAGATCAACGTGCCGCCGCCTTCGACGAATCGAGTGAGCGCCTGCACCTCGTCATCCCGAATCTCTTCACCTGACGGCGCGGCGATCACCAGCACGCGCGTTTCAGGAGGCAGCTGCGTGAGCGGCGCATCGTGCGCGATCACCTGAACGCCACTCTCGCGCAGCCACGTGGCGAGCGCACCCACGCCGCGAGGGCCGTTGTTGGTGATGCTGGGAATCGGGGACTCCGAGCCCGGATCTTGCGACGCGACGCTGGCCACGATCGACACCAGCACCAGCGCACCGAGGACGAACGGGCCCTTTTTCACGTCGACTGCTCCGTGAGCACGCGTACGTCGTCGAGAAATCGCCGCGCATCGGAAGGAGGCACGGCCTCGAGCGAATAGAAGGCGCGATCGAACCACGCGAACAGCGGCGTCACGCGCCCGATGAGCTCGGCTGGTGCACCGCGGGTGGGCAGCTCTTCACTCAGCTCACGATTGGTCTTCACGCGATCTGGCCTCGCGAAGCGCTGACGCTCGAGCGAAGAAAGCAGCGAGAGCAACCCCTCGCGGATCGCCTCGCGCGGCGCGGTGCCGAGCATCGCTTCTGCACGAGCGAGGTGCGTCGCGGGGTCGTCGAGCACCAGCGCGGGCGCGACCTTCGCACGTTCCTGTTTGACGACCTTCGCGCGGCGGCGATTGATGAGCCGCAACGTCACGCCGCCCCCAACGGCCAGCGCGAGGGCCAGCACCACCACGCGCGTCACGTTCGAGTACGCCTCGGCCCCCGAAGACTCGAAGAGGCTCTCGAACCAGTTTCGCAGCTGCGCCATCAACGCCTGCAGCGCACCGGTGTTGCGCAAGCGCGCGCGCTCGAACCCGGGCCGCTCGTAGATGGGCGCGAGCGTGGCGATCTCGAGCTTCTCTGGCGCGGGCTTCGCGAGCAACGCGCACGCGGCCTCCTGCCTTTCGTCCGGCAACATCGCCAGGGCCGGATGTTCGCAGGTCGCCGAGAGCGTCAGCGCGACGACGAGCCAGATCACGTGCCGAGCGCCAATTCGAGATCCAGGCCTTCGCGGCGCACGCGCATGTCCGTGTAGAAGAAGGTTTGAAACACGATGTAGAGCGGGGCAAGCACCGCCCCCATCACCGACTGCACCAGCTGCAACGGAATCATCACGTAGAGCGGCACCACGTCGTTGAGCGTATTGCCTGGCGTGAAGTTCGCCCCGAACGCCGCGCCCGCGAAGAGCGTGGGCATCGAGGCCACGACGCTCATGATCAGCAGCACCGTGCCGACGATGGTGACCAGCACGGTCAGGCGCAGCTTCACGAGGCCGCCCGCGCCTTCATAGACGCGGCCTGAAGAGAGCGCGTCTGCGCGGCGGAAGGTGGCCATCGCTCCGAGCGGCTCAATGGCGATGATCTGCGAGACCAGGATGAAGCGAATGGCGAACCACAGCACCAGGACGATGGTGCCAAAAATCAAGGCGAGCGCCGCGAGCACGCCGAGCACCGCCGCCGGGGCGCGTTGTTGGTTGAGACCCAGCGCCATCGCTCCGCCACCCAGCACGCCCGCCGGCAGGAGCAGCAACACCATCACCACCACGCTCCACGCCATGCTCAAGAAAAAGGCGCCCGTAATGGTGCCCAGCCGCGCGGCCGCGTGACGAAACGAGTCGCTCGCGTTGGGCTGGCCCTGGTTGATGAGCCTGCTGTACGAGAAATGGGTCGCCGCCACGCCCGCCACCTGCGCCACGTAGAGCGAGGCGAAGATCGCCAGCATGAGCAGCGAGAGCGAGCCGAACATGTGCGTGAACGCCTGCGCGTTGGGGTGCTTGAGCGCTTCCGGGCTGCTCGCCAGGGGAAAGAGCACGCGGGTCAGGCCCTGCGAAACGGCGTAGAGCGTGCCTTCGACCAACTGGAAGCCGAGCATCAACCAGAACAGCGGCTTCCAGTTCGCTCGCCAGAAATTGACGGAGCGGTCGATCAGCTCACCTAGG
>JAYTAT010000804.1:0-2984 GCA_043737315.1 Archangium sp. | reverse complement strand
TGGGCGAGATCGAGATGCCCACCGTCGACCCCGAGACGAACCGGGTCACCGTGATGGTGAAGGATCCTGCGACCGCCGAGGCCATTCAGAACGGCCTGGTCGACATGTTCAAGGACTTCACCTTGAAGGGCCGCGACGGCGCGAAGATCGAACTCGCCCTCGACGAGAGCTCGCTGGAAGGCATGACCACCGAGGCCCTCGACATGGCGCTGCTGCGCATCCGCGAGCGCATCGACAAGTGGGGCGTCTCTGAAGTGCAGATCGCCAAGCTGGGCACCGATCAGATTCAGATCTCGCTGCCCGGTCAGTCGGACCCGGAGCAGGTCAAGCAGCTCATCGGCACCACCGCCCAGCTCGAGTTTCGCCTGGTGGCCAACGACTCTTCGGTCTTCCAGAAGATCTACACCCAGACGCCGCCGGCCGACCCCACGCTCATTCGCCTGGTCGAGCAGGGCACGGCGCCCGACAGCCCCGGTGGCCCGTTCATCGAGAGCGAGAACCGCGCTGAGCTCGTCGCGTACATGGCCAACAAGGTGCCCGCGCCGCAGAAGGTGCTCACCCACTGCGTGCCTGAGGCCGGCCCCAAGCGGAAGTGCCTCAAGTACCAGACCTACCTGATGGACTCGCAGTCGGTGCCGGGCGACCTGCTCAAGACCGCGTGGTTCCCAGGCTCGCCCAACACCCAGGGCCAGTACTACGTCGCGTTCGAGATGCAGCCTGAGGGCGCCAAGCAGATGGGCGAGCTGACGGGCAAGAACGTCAACCGCAAGATGGGCATCATTCTCGACGACAACGTGATGTCGGCTCCGAACATCCAGTCTGAGATCAGCGACAACGGCACCATCACCTTTGGCCGCATGGGCCCCGAGGCGAAGGACTACGGCAAGCTGCTCGCCACCACGCTGCAGTCAGGCGCGCTGCCGGCGCCGGTCACCATCGGCGAGATTCGCCAGGTCGGCGCCTCGCTGGGCGACGAGCTCATCAAGAAGGGCACCCTCGCAGCATTGCTGGGCCTCGCGCTCGTGGTGCTGTTCATGGCCATGTATTACCGGGTCTCGGGCCTGGTGGCCGACGTGGCGCTCATTCTCAACGGCGGCCTCATCCTCGCGGGGCTGGCGGCGTTCGGCGCCACCCTGACCCTGCCCGGCATCGCCGGCTTCGTGCTCACCTTAGGCATCGCCGTCGACGCGAACGTGCTCATCAACGAGCGTGTTCGTGAAGAACTGGCGGCAGGCAAGACGGCTCGTGCGGCCGTCGACGCCGGTTACGACCGCGCCTTCTGGACCATCTTCGACGCCCACGTGACCACGCTCATCGCAGGCTTCGTGCTGGCATTCACGGGTACGGGCCCGGTGCGCGGCTTCGCGACGACGCTGATCATCGGGATCATCGCCTCGCTCTTCACTTCCATCGTGGTGACGCGGCTCATCACCACCTACATCGTGCACGGTCGCAACGCGACGACCGTCTCGGTCTGATTCGAGATCGCCATGCAAATCATCAAGGGCAAGACGAATTTCGACTTCATCGGCAAGCGGAAGATCGCGCTGTTCATCAGCTCGGTCATCAACATCGCCATCCTGATCGGCATCGCCATCTTCGGGTTCAACCTGGGCGTGGACTTTGCCGGCGGCACGTTGGTCGAGGTGAAGTTCGCCGCGGCCACCACCGCTGAGCAGGTGCGTGAAGGCGCCGTGAAGGGCGGCCTGCAGGAGCCTCAGGTGCAGGGCATCGGCGCGGCAGATGAGAACAACTTCATCCTCCGCATGGGCGGCGTGACGCAGCTGACCCTCGAGAGCGAGCAGGCGGCCGAGGCCGCGGTGCGCGGGCTGGGCGAGGTCGTCTCGCTCACCAAGAACCTCGACACCGGCATCATCAACGTTCGCTACAAGACGGTGATGGACCCCGCGAGCATCAAGGCGGCGGTCGTGGCGTCGGGCACGGGCGTGACCGAGGTCACCAAGCTGGGCGAGGCCGACTACCAGATCAAGGCCGAGGGCATGGCCTCGAAGGTCACTTCGGCGCTCAAGGCGGGGCTCAACGGGGCTGACTTCGAAGTGCGCCGCACTGACTACGTCGGGCCGCAGGTCGGCAAGCAGCTGCGCAACAAGGGCTTCATGGCGCTCATCTGGGCGATGCTCTTCATCCTCATCTACGTGGCGTTCCGCTTCGACCTCAAGTTCGGGCCGGGCGCGCTGCTGGCGATGGTGCACGACGTGATCATGGTGGCGGGGTACTTCCTCATCACCCGCCGTGAGTTCAACCTCACCTCGATCGCCGTGTTGCTGACGATCATCGGCTACTCGATCAACGACACCATCGTGATCTACGACCGCATCCGCGAAGAGATGGTCAAGTACAAGGGCAAGCCGCTGCCTGAGATCATCAACATCGCCGTCAACGACACGCTGGCGCGCACCATTCTCACCTCAGGCGTCACCTCGCTCTCGCTCATCGGTCTGCTGGTCTACGGCGTGGGCGAAATCTTCGACTTCGCCGCGGCCATGCTGCTGGGCATCATCGTCGGTACGTACTCCTCGGTGTACATCGCGAGCCCGCTGGTCATCTGGCTCGACGAACGTCAGCACGAGAAGGAAGCTGCCGGCGGTGCGCCGATGAAGGTCAAGCCAGCCTGAGCTGACCCGAAGCTGCGAGCTTCAAAGAGCCGTCGGAGCCTTCGTGCTCCGGCGGTTTTCGTTTGTGACCCTCTGGCCGCCGTCACAGGCACAGGGAACTCAGGGCTCCTTGCCGGGCACCAGGTGCAACGTGCGGGTGGGGAAGGCGATGGCCGTGCCCGACGCCTCGATCGCCGCCAGGAAGCGCAGCAGCACGTCTTCGCGCACCCGCCTGAAGTCATCGAAGTCGGGCATCACGAACCAGGCCGAGACCTCGATGTCGAGTGATGACTCGCCCAGCTTCACCAGGTTGACCGCGACGCTCTCGGGCCAGAGCTCGGGCTGGGCCTTGAGCGCCTCTTTGAACCC
>JAYTAT010000803.1:0-2986 GCA_043737315.1 Archangium sp. | reverse complement strand
GCCCCTCGAGGGCGAGCGTGCTGGGGCCCGACACCACGTACGACTGGTAGCGCGCGAGCCGGGTCTGAAACCACAACCAGTTCATGGGCGAGTGCGTGGCCATCACCACACGATTCGCGGTCGCCCAGCTGCCGTTGGCGAAGGTGATGCGGCAGGGCTCCCCATCTTCGATGTTCGAGACTCGGCTCTCTTCGAAGATTTCACAGTTCTCTTCGGGGATCGCCGCCGCCAGACCCAGTAGCCAGGCGCGCGGGTGAAAGCGGGCCTGCAGGGGAAACTCGAGGGCACCCGCGACGGCGAAGGGCAGCGCGAGTGGCTGATCGGCCCAACGCACGGGCATGCCCACGCGCGCACACGCCATCTGCTCTTCAGAGAGCGTCTCGGCCTGCTGTTCGGTCTGGGCGAACAGGTAGCCAGGCACCCGCTTGAAGTCGCAGTTGATCTGCTCCTCTTGCGCAATGCGTTCGATGAAGTCGATCGCTTCACGACTGGCCTTCGCAATCTCGCGAGTCGCCTCTTCACCACGGTTCTTGAGAATCTGGTGGTAGCGCAGGTCGAGCACCTCGGTGAGGTGAGCGCTCGTGCGGCCCGTGGCGCCGCTCCCCACCTGGTACGCCTCGAAGACAGCCACCGACACCCCCGAGCGCGCCAGCAGCCACGCCGCGGTGATGCCCGTGATCCCCGCACCAATGACAGCCACATCCCAATGCCGGCCTTGTCCCATGTGCCGGGCGTAGACATCTTTTCGGGGAACGTTCATCCACAGCGGTTCGGTCGCTTCCATGACGCGCCTCTTCTTCAGTGAGTTGAACTTTCACTCGTGCAGCCGATGGGCCACCTTACGGAAACGGTGAAGGCTCGCCGCAAGTGAGGCAGGCGATCACACCGCTGGTCAGGTGGAAGGCTCGATCGTGGAGTCCCGCCACACCTGACGGCTTCGAAGTCGAACTCGCACGGACTGAGGGTGTTGGCATTCACCTTGCTCACCCCCTTTCGGAGTTCACCCCTCGTCATCGGAGGTTTTATGAGCCTGATCGCAATTATCGTGGTTGGTTTTCTCGCTGGTCTGATCGCACGCGCCTTGATGCCAGGGGATCAGTCGATGAGTCTGATCCTGACGACCGTACTGGGCATCGTCGGCTCGTTCATCGGCGGCTTCGTCGGCAATTTCATCTACAACCGGGGGGGCAACTTCCTCGAGTTTCATCCGACCGGGCTTCTGTTCTCAGTCATCGGCTCGTTGGTGGTGCTGGGTGTGGTGATGATGACCAGGGGGCGAGGCGGCCGGCCGCTCACGCGCTGAGCGAACCGGTTGTGTCGAGCACCCCGGGCGAGGGCCTTACCGGCCTCGCTCGGGGTTTTCTGCGTTGGTACCCGTCGCCTTGAATACCTCGGCGATCGACAGGCCCAGCTTCCGCACGGTTTCTCGATCAGGGTAGCCGGTGCGCGCGACCTCTTTGTCACTCTGGAACTTCCGCAGGGCCGCCGAGGTTTCCGGGTCGAGCTTGCCGCTCTTGTGATCCGCACCCAGGTAGCCCCGCTGCGCGAGCGCCTCTTGAATCAACCGCGGCCCGTCAGGGACCATCAGCGCGTCTGCGGTGGTGGAGAGTTCGGGGCGCCCCGCCTCTACCGGCGGGCGCGTATCGGCCTTCTGCTTCTCGGCCGTCTTCGGCTCTTCGTCAGGCGCCTTGCCTTCCTTCTTCTCGCGTTTCTGCTGCGCCTCTTCCTGCTTCGGCGTCTCGTCGGTGCTCTGCTCCTTCTCCCTGGTGTGAAGACAGCCGACCGTCGCCAGCGCCGCAGCCAGAATGATTTTTCTCATGCTGTTCCCCCTCCGTCGTTAGTTGCGCCCCGGCTCAGCCTTGGGCGTGTCCTTCTTGTCCAACCCTTCAATGACCTGTTTCACCAGGCCGTCCTTCCGGCCTGCTTCTGCTGGGGGCAGCCGCGCGTAGCTCTCGGAGACGCCGATGACGAAGGCGTTGCGGAGCACACCGATGACGGCGGGCCACAGCTGAATCTGCGGCTTGTTGATGTCGCCCCGGAGCGGAATGACGGTCGCCACCGCGTCACGCTGGCCCACCCGATCGCTGAGCACTTTGACCGCGGCGTCAGCGAGCACGGCCTTCACCGCGTTGCCCAGCCCCGGCTTGCCCTTGACCACCTTCACGTTCTTGAGCACCGGCTTGATGCCGCCCTCGAGCTGGCCAGCGCGGCAATCGAACTCAGCGAAGAGATCGAGCGTGCCTTCAGAAACGCTCAGCCCGCTCTCAGAGGCCATCGTCTTGCTCAACTCTTTGAGCTCAAAGTTCAAAACGCTGGCGCGGCCCGCAAAGTAGAGACCCTTGGCGAGTGGATCCGCGGTGAGAAAGGCCGAGAGTTCACCTGATTCCTGAATGGTGCCCGAGAGCGCGACCGACGTCGGCTCACCGCGGGCGAGCGCCGCTCGGGTCGCGAGGTTCTCCAGCGTGGCGTCGACCTTGTGGATCCAGATGTTCGGAAACTCGGGCTTGGTCTTGTCGGTGAACAGCATCGCAGCGTCTCGCACCTGCACGCGATCGACGGTGAGCGGCATGATCTTCAGCAGCTTCTCCGACAGATCCGGAATCTTGGGATCGAGCTGCTGCTCCTTCTCGGCTTTGGCGGCGATGAGGTTGAGGCGCGGCTTGTCGACCTCGACGGTGGCCACCAGGTGCATGTGCAGCAGCTCGCGGCCATAGATTCCAAGCTGGGTGCGCTCCACCGAGACGTACGGCAATTCTTGACCGCCGGCCGACTGCCGCATCACTTTGAGGCCCTTGAGCACGTAGTTGAGCTTGAAGGGCTGCAGCGACGCGTCTTCGAAGGTCACCTTGTAGCGGGGCTCGAAAATCTTCAGGCGCTCCCGCGTCTGCCACTCCACGATGGGATCGAGCGCGACGGCGAGGATGAGGAAAAGCGCGAGCAGCATCACCGGCGGCAGCCAGAATCGTTTCTTTTGAAACCATCTGCG